>NZ_CP032621.1:1892500-1972481 GCF_003627155.1 Streptococcus gwangjuense | reverse complement strand
TGAGATAAGTGCCAATTCTTCAGCAGCTTTTTCAAGGCTTTTAGCGTTTGATACAGCTTCACCAACACCCATGTTCAAAACGATCTTATCTACTTTAGGCACAGCCATCACTGATGAGTAGTTGAATTGTTCTGTCAAAGCAGGAACTACTTCATTAAGATATTTTTCTTTTAAACGATTTGCCATTATACTTCTCCTTTCCTTCGTGATTAATCAAGCACTTCGCCTGATTTTTTGTTGTAGCGAACTTTTTTACCGTCTACAAATTTGTAACCAACACGACCAGCTACACCATTTTTGTCCAAAACTTGAACGTTTGATACGTGGATAGCTGCTTCTTTCTCGATGATACCACCTTGAGGAAGCTCGTTAGTTGGACGTTGATGTTTCTTAACGATGTTAACACCTTCAACGATAACTTTGTTTACTTTTGGAAGGGCAGTAAGGACAACAGCTTCTGTTCCCTTATCTTTACCAGCGATTACGCGAACTTTGTCGCCTTTTTTTACAAACATTAGGTTTCTCCTTGATTTTTCTTACGCCCATAAGGGCACCCTGGAGGTAAATCCAGGGGACTAGTTTGTTTCTAAAAATTAAAGTACTTCTGGAGCAAGTGACACGATCTTCATGAAGCCACCTTCACGCAATTCACGTGCAACTGGGCCAAAGATACGTGTTCCGCGAGGAGTTTTGTCTTCACGGATGATAACTGCTGCGTTTTCGTCAAACTTGATGTATGAACCATCAGCACGACGAGCACCTGATTTAGTACGAACGATAACTGCTTTAACAACGTCACCTTTTTTAACCGCACCACCAGGAGTAGCTTGTTTTACAGATGCCACGATAACATCACCGATGTTTGCAAATTTACGTCCTGAACCACCAAGAACTTTGATAGTCAAGATTTCGCGAGCACCGCTGTTGTCTGCGACTTTCAAACGAGTTTCTGTTTGAATCATTTCAGTTTTCTCCTTTCAGGTTTGATTAGATGATGACCGCTTCTTCAACAACTTCTACAAGACGGAAACGTTTTGTAGCTGAAAGCGGACGAGTTTCCATGATACGTACGATATCGCCTTCTTTGGCAACATTGTTTTCATCATGAGCTTTGTATTTTTTAGAGTAGTTAATACGTTTACCATAGACTGGGTGGTTACGTTTTGTTTCAACTACAACTGTGATTGTCTTGTCCATTTTGTCAGATACAACACGTCCAACAAGAACTTTACGATTATTGCGTTCCATTGAAATTTCTCCTTCCCTAGTCTATTATTTCGCTTCAGATTGAACTGTTTTGATACGAGCGATTTGTTTTTTAACTTCTTTCAAGCGAGCTGTTTGTTCCAATTGACCAGTAGCAGCTTGGAAACGAAGTTCAAACAATTCTTTTTTCAATTCGTTTTCGCGCTTCGCGAGTTCTTCTTGAGAAAGACCACGAAGTTCTTTAACAAATTCTTTTACTTCATTAAGTTTCATGCCTTCTCCTTATTCTGCTTCACGTTTTACGAATTTACATTTAACTGGCAATTTGTGGCTAGCAAGACGAAGCGCTTCGCGAGCGATCTCTTCAGATACACCAGCGATTTCGAACATCACTTTACCACGTTTAACTGGTGCTACCCAACCTTCAGGTGCCCCTTTACCAGATCCCATACGCACACCGATAGCTTTAGCAGTGTATGATTTGTGTGGGAAGATTTTAATCCAAACTTTACCACCACGTTTCATGTAACGAGTCATGGCGATACGAGCAGCTTCGATTTGGCGGTTAGTGATCCAGTGGCTAGTTGTAGCTTGAAGACCGTATTCACCGAATGCTACTTCTTTTCCACCTTTTGCTTCACCGCGCATTTTTCCACGGAATTCACGACGGTGTTTAACACGTTTAGGTACTAACATTGGTTATTTACCTCCTTTAGTGTTTTTGCGAGCTGGAAGAACTTCACCACGGTAGATCCATACTTTAACACCAAGTTTACCGTATGTAGTATCTGCTTCTTCCCAAGCGTAATCGATATCTGCACGAAGTGTGTGAAGTGGAACAGTTCCTTCAGAGTATCCTTCAGCACGGGCGATATCTGCACCGTTCAAACGACCTGATACTTGAGTTTTGATTCCTTTAGCTCCAGCACGCATTGCACGTTGGATTGCTTGTTTTTGTGCACGACGGAAAGCAACACGTTGCTCCAATTGACGAGCAATTCCTTCACCTACAAGGTGAGCATCCAAATCAGGTTGTTTGATTTCGATGATGTTGATGTGTACTTGTTTTCCAGTCAATTTGTTAAGTTTTGCACGGAGTGCATCAACGTTAGCACCACCTTTACCGATAACCATACCTGGTTTAGCAGTGTGAAGTGAAACGTTAACTTTGTTTACTGCGCGTTCAATTTCGATAGTTGAAACTGCTGCGTCAGCAAGTTCTTTTTGAACGAATTTACGGATTGCAAGATCTTCATGAAGGTAATCCGCGTATTCTTTTTCAGCATACCATTTGGCATCCCAATCACGGATGATGCCGACACGCATACCAATTGGATGTACTTTTTGACCCACGATTTTACCTCCTTATTTTTCTGCAACAGCTACAGTGATGTGAGCTGTACGTTTGTTAATTGGTGAAGCTGAACCTTTCGCACGTGGACGGAAACGTTTCATAGTTGGTCCTTCGTTTGCGAATGCTTCAGATACTACCAAGTTAGCTTTATCCAAACCAAAGTTGTTTTCAGCGTTAGCTACAGCTGAGTTCAAAACTTTCAAGATGATTTCAGCAGCTTTGTTTGGAGTGAATGTCAAGATTGCGATTGCATCGGCTACGCTTTTACCACGGATGTTATCAAGAACAAGACGTGATTTACGAGGTGAAACACGTACTGTACGAGCCATTGCTTTAGCTGAAGTAATTTCTGCCATTTATGTTCTCCTTATTTTCTACGTGTTTTCTTGTCGTCTGCAGCGTGACCTTTGTAAGTACGAGTTGGTGCAAATTCACCAAGTTTGTGACCTACCATGTCTTCTTGGATGTAAACAGGTACGTGTTTACGACCGTCATAAACTGCAATAGTGTAACCAATGAAACTTGGGAAGATCGTTGAACGACGTGACCAAGTTTTAATAACTTTTTTCTTTTCGTCGTTAGCTTGAGCTTCAACTTTTTTCATCAAATGCTCATCGACGAAAGGTCCTTTTTTAAGACTGCGTCCCATTTTTATATTTTCTCCTTTAAATGTTGTACCACAGCGGCTTGCGCTCACATGGAGCGCTACCGAGCTGGCGGATTTACTAGTTTCTTAAGCGACTAGTTTAATATTATTTCTCGTTGCGACGACGAACGATAAGTTTGTCAGATTTCGCTTTCTTGTTACGAGTTTTAAGACCAAGAGCAGGTTTGCCCCATGGAGTAGATGGTGCTTTACGACCAACTGGTGCTTTACCTTCACCACCACCGTGTGGGTGATCGTTAGGGTTCATTACAGAACCACGAACTGTTGGGCGGATACCTTTCCAACGACTACGTCCTGCTTTACCAAGGTTCACAAGTCCGTGTTGTTCGTTTCCGACAACACCAACTGTAGCACGACAAGTTCCAAGAATCATACGAACTTCACCTGATTGAAGACGAACAAGAACGTATTTACCTTCAGAACCCAATACTTGAGCAGATGCTCCAGCAGCACGTACCAATTCACCACCACGACCTGGTTTCAACTCGATGTTGTGGATCAAAGTACCAACTGGGATGTTAGCAAGTGGAAGAGCATTTCCGACTTTGATATCTGCTTCTGGACCTGAAACGATACGTTGACCAACTTCAAGACCTTTTGGAGCGATGATGTACGCTTTCACACCGTCAGTGTAGTGTACAAGAGCGATGTTTGCAGAACGGTTTGGATCGTACTCGATTGTTTTAACAACTGCTTCAACGTTGTCTTTGTTACGTTTGAAGTCAACCAAACGGTAGAAACGTTTGTGTCCACCACCTTGGTGACGAACTGTGATACGACCGTTGTTGTTACGACCAGCCTTGCTCTTCAATGCAACAAGCAATGATTTTTCAGGAGTGCTTGTTGTGATTTCAGCGAAATCCAAAGAAGTCATATTACGGCGACCGTTTGTTGTTGGTTTATAAACACGAATTCCCACGATATTTCCTCCTTAGATTATTCAGCTTCAGCAGCAAACAACTCGATTGCTTTAGAATCAGCTGTAAGTGTGATGATAGCTTTTTTAGTTTTGTTAGTAAAACCAGTGTAACGTCCAACACGTTTAGCTTTTGGTTTTACGTTGATTGTGTTAACATTAGCAACTTTAACACCTTCG
Source organism: Streptococcus gwangjuense (assembly GCF_003627155.1). Lineage (NCBI taxonomy): Bacteria > Bacillati > Bacillota > Bacilli > Lactobacillales > Streptococcaceae > Streptococcus > Streptococcus gwangjuensis. The sequence goes on along the minus strand of NZ_CP032621.1, from coordinate 1,968,158 downwards.
AAAGCAGCTTCAACAGCTTGCTTGATCAAAAGTTTGTGTGCACGAGTGTCAACTTCAAATACATATTTTCCTGCTTCAAGTTGAGCCATTGAGCTTTCAGTGATGACAGGTTTTTTGATAACATCATACAAATTCATTATGCAAGAACCTCCTCGATTTTAGAGATAGCTGCTTGAGTAACAAGAAGTTTGTCACTATTTGCGATGTCAAGAACACTTGCAGTTGTAGCAGTCGCAACTTTCACGTTTGGAAGGTTACGAGCTGAGAGAGCTGCGAATTCGTTTCCTTCTTCAAGAATAACAAGGACTTTAGAATCGATGCTCAAAGCTGCAAGAACTTTTGCAAATTCAGCAGTTTTTGGAGCTGTAAATTCAAGAGAATCAACGGCTACAAATTTATTTTCAGCAACTTTTTCTGAGTAAACAGATTTAAGCGCAAGGCGACGAACTTTTTGAGGAAGTTTGTACGCATAGCTACGTGGAGTTGGTCCGAAGACGATTCCACCACCACGCCATTGTGGAGAGCGGATAGAACCTTGACGAGCACGTCCAGTTCCTTTTTGACGCCATGGTTTGCGTCCGCCACCTGAAACAGCTGAGCGGTTTTTAACTGCGTGAGTTCCTTGACGAAGGCTAGCACGTTGGCTGATGATCACATCAAACACAACAGATTCATTTGGTTCGATACCAAAGATTGCATCATTAAGAACAACTTCGCCCGCTTGTTTACCAGTTTGGTCGAATAATGTTACATTTGCCATTTTGACTGTATTCCCCTTTCCTTATTATTTACCAGCTTTAACTGCTGATTTGATAGTGATAAGAGATTTCTTAGCACCTGGTACGTTACCTTTGATAAGGATAACGTTCTTTTCTGGAACAACTTGTACAACTTCAAGGTTTTGAATTGTTACGCGGTCGCCACCCATACGTCCTGCAAGGTTTTTACCTTTGAATACGCGGTTAGGTGCAACAGGTCCCATAGAACCTGGACGACGGTGGTAACGAGAACCGTGAGCCATTGGTCCACGTGATTGTCCGTGGCGTTTGATAACACCTTGGAAACCTTTACCTTTAGAAGTACCAGTTACGTCAACAACGTCTCCAGCTGCGAATGTTTCAACTGTGATTTCAGCACCAACTTCCAAGCCTTCAACGTTTTTGAATTCACGAATGAAGCGCTTAGGAGCCGTGTTAGCTTTCGCTACATGTCCTTTAGCAGGTTTGTTGCTCAATACTTCGCGTTTGTCATCGAAACCAACTTGGATAGCGTTGTATCCGTCTGTTTCAACAGTTTTAACTTGAAGAACAACGTTTGGAGTTGCTTCAATAACTGTTACAGGGATCAATTCGCCAGCTTCAGTGAAGATTTGAGTCATTCCCACTTTTTTCCCTAAGATTCCTTTTGTCATGAGAAAATAGTTCCTTTTCTATATTTTTTATTCAAAAAGTTTTTAACGAGCGTTTTTTATGCTCAAGTCTAAGATACAAAGGGCGTCAAACTCAAAGTGAAAATAGGAAACTGACGCAGTGTCTAGCAGAAACTAGGAAGTTTATCTTTTTCACACCGAGTTTAGCCCGTGTTCAATTAGATTGAAACACCAGCCTCTGCTCTTTTATATTTTAGATTAAAGTTTGATTTCTACGTTTACACCACTTGGAAGATCCAATTTCATCAATGCATCAACTGTTTTTTGAGTTGGGTTAACGATATCGATCAAACGTTTGTGTGTACGCATTTCAAATTGTTCGCGAGAGTCTTTATATTTGTGAGTCGCACGAATGATTGTGTAGAGGCTACGTTCAGTTGGAAGTGGGATTGGACCCGCAACTTGTGCACCTGTACGAGTAGCTGATTCTACGATTTTTGCAGCCGCTGTGTCAAGCGTACGGTGTTCGTAAGCTTTCAAACGGATACGGATTTTTTTGTTTGCCATCTTTTTCTCCTTTTCGTCTATTTAAGATAATAGGCTAGCTCCACAAGAAAACCGACGCGGCGTTGCGTGGCAATGCAACCGAGCGTGTCGCAACCTCTTGCATCAAAGCTAAGGCTGTAATTTACAGCACCATAATAGAATAACACAAAGCCCCTGCGATTGCAAGGGATTTGTTACTGTTTTTTAAAATTTTTAACATGAAAATGTTTTCTTTTTCGACAGGTCATTTATTTAAGTATTTTATAGAAGAAAGTTACTCTCTCTTCACCTGTTCATAGCTTTCTTTTCCATCATTGAGCTTGTCCCAAATCACTACTTGCCCACTTTCGAACGATTTTTGCACATCGATAATTCGTTGATTGGAAGAACCTCGAAACTGGAGCATGAGATTCCTCTTAGTTCGATCGTATCGTCCATCAACAAGAATGTCAATCAATGATAAGAGTTCCAGTTTATCTGGAGTTTCCAACATCATTTCTTCCCATGTATAGCCCGTCCAAGACCAGATGTCCTTGTCTGGCAATTCTTTCCGAATACGCTTCACGAGTGGCAAAAGAATGCCAGTATTGAGAAAAGGTTCCCCTCCCAGCAAGGTCAATCCTTGAACATAGGGCTGGGCAAGGTCTGCCATGATCTGTTCTTCTAATTCTGCTGTATAGGGAATGCCAGCATTGAAGGACCAGGTAGCTACATTATAGCACCCCTCGCAGTGAAACATGCAGCCTGATACATAGAGGGAATTCCGCACACCTTCTCCATCTACAAAGTTAAAGGCCTTGTAGTCAATGATTCGCCCTTTACTAAGCTCCTCACTTTTCCATTCACCTGGTTTTGGTGTATTCCATGTCATCCTTCTACTCCAAGTCTATCCAATAGCGCTGACTTCTATCGATTGTATTTTCGTAAACACCGCCAGCGGAGAGAATCGTGCGGCGGCTGGCTTCGTTGTCTTCATCGCAGGTAATCAGCACTCGTTCCAATCCTTGCTTTCGAGCCTCTGCTAGTCCTAATCTCAACTGCTCCTTCCCATATCCTTTGCCTCGTTGACTGGGACGGATAGAATAGCCAATATGACCGCCTTCCACAAATAATTTGTCATTCAAGGACAAGCGCAGGGCTAAAAATCCCAAAGGCAAGCCAGTCTCATCAAAGGATAAAAATTTGATTGCAGGAACCCAGCCTACTGGCAGGTTGGCAGCATCCTCTTGCTGCTCTAAAATCTTTAAACAATCCTCATAATCCTTTGCTCGCTTCCAAGCGGAGCCCATGCCACCGTGCATATAGGATTTTGCTGCATCGAACTCCGCAATCATCTCTAATATAGCTTCTTTATCTTCCAAAGTTGGTCGTCTTAGCTCCATGCTTCCTCCTTAATCGACATCAATCCAGTAGCGCTCCGTTCCGTTTCGAACATCCTCATAGACACCACCATTAGCTAAGATAACAGCTCGGCTGGCAGGATTTTCTGTGCTACAAGTTACCAGAGCTCGTTTGATATTCTTTTCCTTAGCAACTTGCAGGCCTTGTCTGAGGGCTTCTTTGGCATAACCTTTACCTCTTTCAGAAGGGCGGATGGAGTAGCCAATATGGCCCCCATTTTCTAGTAAGTAGTCATTTAATCGGAGACGAAGGTTGAGAAAGCCAAGAGCCTGGCCTGCTACGTCAAAACTAACCAGCTGGATAGCAGGAACCCAGTTTTCAGGAATATTGAGTCCCGCTTCCGCTTGAAGATTTTCTTCTAGCCACTCTTCATAAACAAAATTGTTGGCGTTCCAAAATCCGCCATCGTGGGCTGATTGAGTCTGTTCAAACTCTGCCATCATCTCTAAAACTGTTTCTTTATCTGCTAATCTTGGTCTGCGTAGTTCCATCCTTACCTCCCACTATGAGAAAAGCGAGAGCTAACTCTCACTTTTATTTTTTCTTATTCTTGTTTAAAAATTGTTCTCTGAGGCTAAGCAAACGTTCTTTCTTACCAGCTCCACCTTTAGAGTGTTTCTCGTGATAACGAGTCACTTGTGCGCGCCCCTTATCGTCTAATTGATATTTTCCCATTTCATTTCTTTCTAATTTGTTACTTGATGGCCAGCTACTTTAATCGTTGAGCCATTCATATGTTTGACACGCGCAGCGATTTCCTTGTGACGGCCGTTGACCATCGGTCTGGCTTGAGGATTGCCAAGATAGCCACAAGTCCGTTTAACAACGTCTACTGTTTTAGGGTCGCTATTGCCACAGTTAGGACAAGCAAAGCCCCTCTCAGTTGGTTCAAAATCCCCTTCAAAGTCACACTTGTAGCAACGGTCTATTGGAGTATTGGTCCCAAGATAGCCCACACGGTCATAGGCATAATCCCAAACAGCTTCCAGAGCCTTAGGATTTTGCTGAAGGACTGGATACTCACAATAATGGATGAAACCACCTGACGCACCTGCTTCTGGATAGACTTTCTCAAAGTCTAATTTTTCAAATGGTGTTGGATTTTTACGAACATCGTAGTGGAAAGAGTTAGTGTAGTATTCCTTGTCTGTAATATCAGGAATAGAACCAAACTTCTCTGTATCTAGTCGGCAGAAACGGTCTGTCAAACTTTCAGATGGTGTTGAGTAGATAGAGAAATGGTAGCCATATTGGTCAGACCACTCTTCTACACGGCGTTTCATATCGCGAATGATATCCAGCGTAAATTCCTTAGCTTCTAGATTGTGTTCCCAGCTATTTCCAAAGAAAACTGTCGCTACTTCGTACAAACCGATGTAACCCAGCGAAACTGTCGCACGACGATTCTTAAAGAGCTGGTCAACACTTTCTTCTTTACCTAGACGATGACCAAAAGCACCGTATTGATAAAGGATAGGAGCATTGGCTGGTGTCGCCTCTTTAGTGCGTTCGACACGATAAACAAGAGCATCTTCAGCGATATTCATCCGCTCGTTGAAGATTTCCCAGAACTTATTCATGTCGCCCTCAGACTCAAGAGCAATACGAGGCAGGTTAACCGTCACAACACCCAGATTCATACGGCCTGAATTGACTTCTACACCATTTTCATCCTTCCACCCTTGAAGAAACGAACGGCAACCCATAGGCACCTTAAAAGAACCTGTCAAGTCAACAATCTTATCGTAAGACAAGACGTCTGGGTACATCCGCTTGGTTGCACACTCAAGAGCCAACTGCTTAATGTCGTAGTTGGGAGTCCCTTCCTCTAAGTTGAGTCCTCTTTTAAGTGTGAAGATAAGTTTAGGGAAAATAGCTGTGCGGTGTTCTGAACCAAGCCCATTGATACGAATGTTTAAAATTGCCTTTTGAATTTCACGCTCAAAACGACTAGTTCCTAGACCAAAACCTAGTGAAGTAAAGGGCGTTTGGCCATTTGAAGTGAAGAGAGTATTGATTTCATACTCGAGAGATTGCATGGCATCATAGATGTCCTTTTGCGTTTTCTTCCAGGCATAATCTTCCCGCTTTTCAGGCAAAACCCACTCTTCCGCATCCTTAAGGTGTTTTTGATAATTCTTCTCTGCATAAGGAGCCAAGACTTCATCGATACGGTCAGCTGAACAACCACCGTACTGGCTAGAAGCCACGTTGGCGATGATTTGGGAAATCTGAGCTGTAGCAGTCTGGATAGACTTAGGACTTTCTACCTCTGCATTTCCAATCTTAAAACCATTTTCCAGCATCCCCTTGAAATCAATCAAACAGCAGTTGGTCATAGGTGTATAAGGACTGTAGTCCAAATCGTGATAGTGGATATCCCCTTTTTGGTGGGCATTGGCTACGTGCTTAGGCAGCATTTGCAGTCCGATTGATTTTCCAACGATGCCCGCTGTCAAATCACGCTGGGTGTTAAAGACATCGCTGTCTTTATTAGCATTTTCATTGACAACTGCTTGGTCTTTGTTGAGAAGTTTGTGGATACTAAAGTTGATATCCGTCGCTTTTGAGCGCTCAAAATCCCTCTGTGTCCGATAAGTAATATACTCCTCAGCTAGCGCATATTCTTTGGCTTCAAGGAGTTCATGTTCTACGATATTTTGGATTTCATAAATCTTAACCCCCTGTGGAAAACGACTATGAATTTCTGTGACAATTCGCTCGGTCAGAGCATTTAGGCGCTTTTCAACTAAGGGTGTCACGTCCATAACCTTGTCAGCAGCCTTGTGGAGAGCCTTGTCAATCTTGTCCACATCAAATACAACACGTCTCCCATCTCGTTTTTCAACGAAGAGGGTTGGCAAAATTGTAATTTTTTCTTCTAGTGCAATCATATACATGCTCGTTTCTAAAATGTTCTTTCTAAAAAGTATTATACCACTCTAAAAAGAAAAATCAATATCTTGTGGTAAAAATCCTAAAATTTTTAAAAATACACAAGATATTGATTCTGTTATTTGATTTTATAGACTTTAAACTCTGAGTAATCAGTCTTTACTTGTTGGTAATTTTCTTTTAAGAGTGTCTCCGCCTCAGACCAGAGAGCCACCTTGTCGTTTACCACAATCACCTTAGGTTGGTTTTCTTTCAAGTCATTGATTAAACTAGTTTTATTCTCTTCTGTACTCGTGTAAAGAAGAGGTGATGGGAACATGGATCCAGCCAAACGCTGGCTTTCTTTATACATCTGAACATGTGAATCCCAAATATAGATTTGGTCACCATCACTCGTCTCTTGTTTGACTCTATCTACCACTTGATGTTGTTCTCTATAAGAAGCTGGATGCAAGACAAAACGGGCTACAAAAGGAATAGCAATCAGATAAACCACCACTAGGATCGGTAGGGAGAGATTTCCCTTCATGAATTTTTTCCATAAAGTAGGAACTTCTTCTCTTCTACTACGTCGAGCTACTCTAGCTGAATGTTTCCCACGAATACTGGTCATCAAAAGAAGGAGTAAAAATGGAAGGATTAGAATCAAACGCGAACCGTGAAGAGGTTCTTGAGAAAAAAGCAACAAGGCTAGTACAAATAAGAAAGTAAAACTAGCTGGTACTGAAATAACATACAATCTTGATGCCTTTGATTGGAACAATCCTAGAAAAACAAGGAAGAGAGCTCCTAAACCAAAGGTCAACAAACCATAGAATACAACATTATCCATTAGTTGAGGATTGGTAAAGACCTGAAGGGAATCAATCGGATACAAAAGACTTCCTATAGCTTCTCCAAAACCACCTGAAGTAAGCACATAGTAGCCTACTGGGTAAAAGATGAGAGAAAAACCAAGTGCCGCTGCAAAAAACTGATAAACTCCATGAGCAAGGCGACCATGCCCAACATTAAAGACAAATAAACCGATCGTTACTACTGCAATAAAGAGAAGACTTGTAAGAGGCTCTATGAAAAATGATAGGGCCAAGAAAATCCCCAGACGTAGAAATCCCTTGTCATGGTTAGGATTTGATAGATAAGCTCCTATGAACGAAAATCCTGCAAACAGAAATGGCAAAGCTAAAATCGTAGCATATCCTCCCCCAAAACCGAGACCAGATACCAAAATATAAAATATGGTTAGGAGTTGCTTGGCTTGTTCCCTTTGTCCTGTTAGATAGTCAGTTGAAGAAAAGAGGAAGTAACCTCCTCCTAAGAGGGCTAGCCATTCTACCAAGGCAAAAAGAACGCCTCCTTGGGTAATATAAAGTAGCAAGTAATAAAGAAGACCGTGACTAGCATAATAGCTACTGTAGAGCTGTCCTCCCTGATGTAAAGCCCACCCTATATACAAATCCTGAGCCTGAGAAGGACTTACCATATCTAAAAGTAAAGGTATCACCACAGAAAAAAACGTTGCAATCGTACTTCCAATAATGAGTCTGAAAAACGGGAAAGCTACCTGTTCTTCTTTTTCTACATGAAATTCAAGGTTCCTATCCAATCTATTTTCAATTTCATTACTCTGTATCGTTTCGGATACTTCTTCGATTCTGCCATATACAGCCATGTCGTTTCTCCTATTCAATTTATCTGTCTTAGTATATCAAAAAGACCTAAAATTGTCAGCTTGCGATGGGTGTTTGAGTGATTTTTTGCATAGTTTCACAAAGGTTTCAATTTCCCGAAATCGGTGTAAATGCGTCTGTTTAAATGACATGATATAATCCAATTCTTTCTGAGTCAGCATCGTTCCTCCTATATCTTCTTATTCGTAAAAGGCAAGAAAAATAGGACTGGGTTGTATCCTAAGTCCTAGATTTCTTATAAGATAGGGGCGAATAACTGGGCAATTTCCTTAATCAATTTCTGATACCAGCTATTTTTTATCGTATGAGGGAAAATTTCTTGAGATACTGAAAAAATCTCCTGAAAGTCTTTTTGAATCTCTGTGATTGATGCCGTTTTATATAGCAAAACTGCATCTTCATAGTGATGAAGTAAACTTCTATAATCTAAATTAATCGTTCCAACTACAGCAAAATCCTTATCCACTAGGATTTGTTTACTGTGGATAAAGCCTGGACTATACTCAAAAATCCTGACTCCTGCTGACAAAAGATCCGGATAAGCCCCTCTTGTTATGAGCTGGATTAATTTTTTATCCGGAATGAAAGGAGTCACGATGCGGACATCAACACCCCTCATGGCTGCATTTTTAATACTCTCAGTTAAATCATAGTCAATAATCAAATAGGGTGTTGTGATATAGACTGAATCAGTAGCCTGATTAATCAAACTTTGATAAACTTTTTTCCCTACCTGGGTACGGAAGATGGGCTTGGGTCCACTACCGTAAGGAATGCAGAGCCCTTGGCCAGAACAAGGCTGGTTTTCCAAGTGATACTGGTCAAAATCACTGATTTCCCCACGATTGATGTACCAAGTCATCAAAAAGAGACGGGTTAGAGCCTTGACACCAGGGCCATCTATGCGAATCCCACTATCCTTCCAATAACCAAAGCGTTCTACATGGTTGATATACTCATCGGCTAAGTTAATGCCTCCTGTATAAGCTACCTGACCATCTATAACAAGGATTTTACGATGGTCTCGATTATTATAAGCTACCGTCAAACGAGGAATCACCTTGTTAAACTTATGGGCTTCAATTCCTCGACTACGAAGCTGAACAGTATAGTCTCCAGGTAAAGTCGCCATACAACCGATATCATCATAGAGCATCTTGACCTCTACACCCTGAGCTGCCTTTTGCTCTAGTATATCTAGTATACTATTCCACATCAGACCTTCTTCGACAATATAGTACTCTAGAAAGATAAATTTCTCAGCTTTCTTGAGGTCTTCCAACATATGTTGCCACATGCTTTCACCCGAAGAAAAGAATTGTGAATCTGTTCGATCATAGACATCGGCATTGCTATCCATACTTAGCAAAGATTTGATAACTCCGTAAGCCGCCTTATCATCTTCCTTCAATTTCTGGCGGAGAGCTTTACTGTTATCCTCCCGAAAATGCATGGAACCAAGTCTGTTCAACTGCTTGATTTCTTTTTTGGATAATCGTCTTTCACCAAACATCAGATATAGCAAAGGACCAATAACAGGAACAAAAGTTACCACTAACCACATTACTTTACTTTCAGGCGCCATTGAACGATTGACAATTGCGACAATAGTCGCCATACTCATAAAAATCAAGACAATTACCCATAGAATAGGGGCCATGCGCCCTAAATAGAGAAAGAGACCAAAAACAAGACACAGTTCAAGTAGCATAATCGAAAGACTAAAGCCATACTTGGACATCAATAATTGAAGTTTTCTATATTTCATATCCCCTCCTTGATAGTTTGAATGCTAAAAACAGGTAATTGATACTAGTATAACTCAGGTATTCGGTAGAAGGCAAGTATTTATAATCATTTTTCTGAGTAAAAGCAAAAGAGACTGACAAAACCAGTCTCCTTCTAGTCTATTTTGATAAAACGATGCGATCAGACGCTTCTCTATCCATATCGTCGATAATCATCTGATTTCCATTGATTGCATAAATCTTGACGTCATCCCCAATAATCATGCGTTGATTAGCGGCATCAAAGCTAACCTGCTTGATTTCTTGTTCACCATCAGTTTCCACCTGTGTCCATGTACCAGTTGTTCCAGTTACCACTAAAGTGATACGGTCTCCTTCGTCCTGACCAGTATAAGTTCCATCAATATTAGTTGGTTGAGCCTCAGGCGCATTTTGTGAAGAACTTGTTGCTGCCTGGTTGCTATTTTCTGTAGAAGATGAAACAGCAGCTTGTGATTGCTGAGTTTGTTGTGTTTGCAATTGAGTTGCTGGTTGTTGAACTTGTTGAGCTCTTTGTGAACAAGCTACTAAGAGACTAAGACTTGCTAGAGAAGCAAGAGAAAGTGTGAATCTTTTTAATTTCATGATGAATTTCCTTTCTGCTACCAATTTACAGAAGTTTTTCCTAACTGGCAGTTTTCCTAGTATAACAAGTTCAAAAAAGGAGGTCAATTTATCTGCTCATGCCCCAGTAGATAGCCCCGTACTTCTGAGATAAAATAGAGAGATCCTGTAACGAACAACAAGGCCTGGGCATCTGCTCTTGCTTCAAAATTGCTAATAAATTCTCGGTAAGAAGGAACTATATCGTAACCTGTTACATCTGTTTCATCCAAAGAACCTTGATAGTCAAAGCCGGTCACCTTGAGTTCCACCTGAGGCAATTTTTCAGTCAGATAAGCCAACATCCCTTGATAATCCTTCCGTTTCAAGGCTCCAAATAGGATTTGAGGACGATATCTTTCCTGCTCTTTTTCTTTAATAAATTCAACCAAGCGAGTCAAGGCAGGGAGGTTATGAGCACCGTCCAAGTAAATCTGAGGACGAATACGCTCCAAACGCCCAGCCCAATGGGTCTGATTCAAAGCTTGTCTTACAGCCTGTTCATCAACAACTTCCTTTCCTTCCCTCATAAAGAGAAGAAAAGTTTGCAACGCTAAGGCCGCATTTTCCTGCTGATAAGCTCCTTCTAAACCTATTTTCAACTGTGAAAGGTTAGCCAAAGAGCTTGAAAAATCCCCATTCAGCATTGAAAAATCCTGACCTGCCTGATAAAGGTCAACAGCTAAAGAGTCTGCTTTTTTCTGACAAACAAGCCTAGCTTCTGAAGGCAACTTAGCAATCACTGCCTTTTTACCAGCCTTGAAAATACCAGCTTTCTGCTCTGCGATTGCTTCTAGACTATCACCCAAGGTTTCCTGATGGTCTAGCCCGATGGATGTGATAACAGCAATCTTTCCAGTTACCACATTAGTCGTATCAAGTAAGCCACCAATTCCCACTTCTAATAAAACCAAATCCACCTCTTGCTCCCTAAAATAAAGAAAAGCAATCAAGGTCAGCAATTCAAAAAAGGACAACTGATCATGGGTTTGCAGAAGCGTTTTCTCCATCTCCTTGACCTGATTAGCCAAACGGATGAAGTCTGCATCAGCTATTGGTTGCCCGTTAATGCAGATTCGATCATTGATAGAGACGATATGAGGGGAGGTAAAGGTCGCAACTTTTTTGCCATGCCCCATAAATAACTCCCTCATAAAAGCAATGGTAGATCCTTTTCCATTAGTCCCGGTTACATGAATAATAGGATAAGACTTCTCGGGATTCCCCAACAAATCCACCGCTTGTTGCATTCGGCCCAAACCTGATCGAAAATTCAAACCAATTCGACTATGGAGCCATTCTTCTACTTCAAACATATACATCTCCTTAATTACAGGTTCAATCAACTGCCTCAATAAAGTCTCATAACTAACAAAAACGAGGCCAGGATTTTCGTCCCGACCTCTTACCTGGTTAGCTAATAACTAGCTACTATGAAGTTAACGTGGGGTAAACACGTCCACTGAATGTGCCTGCGTTTCTAATTTCTAGCGCAGGGCTAAAAACGTCCCCCGGACGTTCCAACTCTTCCCAATTTCTGGGAGTTGGGCTGATACAGTCTCCCAGACTTACTTACGGTCTTTATTTTTAGCGTAAGGGTAAAAATGTTCACTGAACACACCAGTTCTCTCTTATTTTAAGGAACTGGGCTAAAAACGTCCACTGGATGTTCCAACTCTTCTAATTTCTAGGAGTTGGGGTGATACAGTCTCCCAGACTGTATCACTCCTCCATAAAGTTGTTGAAGACTTCTTCAATCATGTTCCATTCGTCTTCTGAGTCTTCTGGAATTGGTTGCAATTCGCCTTCTGTTCCATCTTCGTTTTCGATGAACGAGTAAGCTTGGATTTCAACTTGTCCGTCTTCGTCTTCTTCTGCATTAACTGGTACTAGAAGAACATAGTTTTTACCAAATTCTTCTTTTCCGTCAATGGTCAAAAGGATTTCAAACAAGGTTTCATTTCCTTGCTCATCTACTAGTGTGATTAGTTCACGTTCTTCGTGGTCGTGGTTATGATCGTGTGACATAGCCTCTCCTTTGTATTAAAATTTTCTATCTAAATAATTTTGTAAAATCAGCTGAGCTGCTAATTTATCAATGACTTTCTTGCGCTTGTTACGGCTAATATCTGCTTGTTCAATCAACATACGCTCTGCGGCAACTGTTGTCAAGCGTTCATCTTGATAGTCTACTGGTAAACCAAAAAGCTCTTCCAGCTTTGCTCCGTAGGCTTGACTAGCTTCCACGCGCGGTCCGCTTGTATTGTTCATGTTTTTAGGCAAGCCCACTACAAATCGTTCCACCTTGTAAGTATCAACCAACTCCTTAACGCGGTCAAAACCAAATTGACCTTGCTCCTCATTGATTTGGATGATTTCAAGTCCTTGAGCTGTAAAACCAAGCGGATCGCTAATCGCCACCCCTACCGTTTTTGAACCGACGTCCAATCCCATAATTCTCATAGGTTATAGATCGACTCCTTGTCCTTTAAGGTAGTAGCGGACTAATTCCTCAACGATTTCATCACGCTCATACTTACGGATTTGATTTCGTGCATTATTATAACGAGGAACGTAGGCAGGGTCTCCACTCAATACGTAACCTACGATTTGGTTAATTGGGTTGTAGCCCTTATCGTTCAACGAAGCATAAACATCAGTCAGAGTTTCGCTAATTTCTTTTTTATTGGAATCGTCCAATTTAAAACGTACTGTTTCTTCAGTAAATCCCATTCTAACACCCTCTTTCCTTAGAATAGTACCATTATAGCATAATTCCTTACGTTCTACAATTCAGGCAGTCTATTTATTTGGATTTTCTACTGTTCTGTCGCACCATTTGCCAATCTGTCTGCTACATATTGACTCGGTTCATTTTTCAAAAGATTTTCCAAGCCAATATTCTTTAAATATTCAACCTGTGAAGCTTTTTTGATATCTAAAACCTGAAAATCATAAGTAGTTGTTGTTTGAATTTCTGTTTCACTTAGTAGCTTCGTCTCAAGTGTAAAACCTGGCAACTTGCGCGCTTCCTGAATTGAGGTATCTTTACCTTCAGCTTCAATGAGTGCTTTTTGGGTTGCCTCTACACCATGCTCAGTTACAAAAGTCTTCAATTCATCGGTAACTGGTCTTTTTTGAATAATAGTCAAACTTAAAAATTGTTTTCCTTTATATGTGACTGTTTGAATCTGCTGACTGCCGTCTGTTGACTTCGGTAGCATAAATGTTTTTGTAACTACTGTATTCTTCTCAGCATTCTCTAGGACAGGTAAAGTTGACTGTAACGTTTCAGATTTACTGCTAGAGGACGCAGTTGTCGCTTTTTTTTGTCCACATCCAGCAAGCAAGAAAAGTAGTGCAAAACTTGTAATCAGTATTTTTTTCATAATTCCTCACATCATTTTTGAATTAAAAGAGCAAACAAGGCTAGGAAGCACTCCCAGCCTTGATGTTTATAGAGCTGCACGCAAACGTGCTTCTGCATTTTCTACATTACGGACAGAGCGTGGTAGGAAGGCACGAATATCATCTTCCTTATAGCCAACTTGCAGGCGTTTTTCATCTACAAGGATTGGGCTCTTTAAAATTCTCGGTGTTTCCATAATCAGATTGAGGACTTCGTTGACACTCAAATCTTCAATATCCACTCCAAGGGCTTTGGCATAGCGATTTTTAGACGAAACGATGCTGGCTATTCCGTTATCTGTTTTTGTCAGAATATCCAGTAATTCTTCTCTCGTAATTCCTTCTTTACCAAGGTTTTGTTCTTTATAACTTAACTGGTGGGCATTGAGCCAGGTTTTTGCTTTTTTACAGCTAGTACAACTTGAGACTGTATAAATTTTAATCATGTACCTACCCCTTTCGCTACATGTTACTATCAGTTTAGTCTATTATACCATAAAAAACATCCGACTTGCGACCTATTTTTAAATTTTTTTGACTTTTTTCGTCATTTTCGTACTTTTTTCTTGACAAAATGAAATTTACAGCCATTCTTTATATTTATTGATATAGATTTTTTTCACAATTGTCACGCTAATCATGTACAAAATGATGATGAAAAGCAAAAAGATGAAATAGATCGGCTTCAAAGGAGTTAGATGAAGAAGGCTAGCTAGTGGACTGTAGGGAAGGAAGGTCACAAAGGCTGCAGCCAATAAGGTTGTCACAAGGACTAGCCAAGCTGGACGACTTTGTAAAAAAGGAATTTTGGCTGAACGCAACATATGGATAACCATAGTCTGCGACCACATGGACTCGATAAACCAACCTGTCTGAAACAAGACAATAAATCCTACGGCAGACTCCGCTCCATGGACATAAGCTTGACCTGTTGTCATGGGTACAATGATAAAATAGAGCAAAATAAAGGTCAAAATATCAAAGGCGGAAGAGATAGGTCCCATCCAAATCATGAAACGTGTGATGGACTTAGCTTCCCAGGTATGCGGATTTCTCAAAAAATCTTTATCCACCTTGTCAAAAGGCAAGGCAATACAAGACAAATCATAGACTAGATTTAGGATAATTAAATGGACTGGAGCCATCGGTAAAAATGGTAAAAAGATTCCAGAAACCAAAAGGGATAAGATATTCCCAAAATTAGAACTCACTGTCATTTTGATATATTTGGTCATATTGGCATAGACCTTACGACCTTCAACAAGTCCTTTTTCAAGCACCATGAGATCCTTATCAAGTAGGATAACATCAGCTGTTTCTTTGGCAATATCTACTGCTGTATCAACAGAAATCCCCACATCTGAGACTTTCATGGAAGGGGCATCATTGATCCCATCTCCCATATAGCCGACAGCATGACCATTAGCCTTAAATTGCAAAATAATCCTCGCTTTTTGGTCAGGTGAAAGTTTGGCAAAGACTGTTACCTCCTCTACGGCTTGGGCCAATTCTTGATCGCTCATCTGATCAATTTCAGATCCTAACAGCATCTGATTGATATCCAAACCAACCTTTTCACAGACTGCTTGGGTAACTTTTTCGTTGTCTCCCGTCAAAATCTTTGTTTGAACCCCATGTTCTAACAGAGCCTTAATTGCTGGTGCTGCAGATGGTTTAGGAGGATCTAGGAAGGCCAAGTAACCAGTTAGAATCATATCCCCTTCGTCATCAACTGTATAGGCATGACCTTCCCTCAAACCTGACTTATAGGCCACTCCCAAGACACGCAAACCTTGTTGATTTAGTTGTCTGACTTCTGATAAAATTTCTTCTCTAATAACATCTGTCAAAGGAGTAATCACTCCTTGGTATTCCGCATAACTGGAAATCGTCAACATTTCCTCTAGAGCACCCTTGGTTACTAAACTAACAACTTCGTGTTCATCCTTAACGATAACACTCATCCGTCTACGTTCAAAATCAAAGGGGAGCTCATCTATTTTTTGAAAGGTTTGAGCTAGATTTTGCAAGAGGGCGTGTTCTTTGGCTTCCTTTTCAGTCCGTTTGATGATGGCTCTGTCCATCAAATTTTTCAAGCCCGTTTGAAAATAAGAATTGAGATAAGCTCGTCTCAAGACAGTCAAATCCAAGCGTCCGTGGATGTCCAAGGGATATTCTAGAACGATTTCGTCTTGGGTTAGAGTTCCTGTCTTATCTGTACACAAAATATCAATCGCCCCTAAGTCCTGTATGGCATTGAGTTTTTTGATAACCACTTTTTCCTTGGCCATGATAATAGAACCCTTTGCTAGGCTAGCGGTAATAATCATAGGTAGCATCTCAGGTGTCAGTCCAACACCGACACTCAGTGCAAATACGCCAGCTTCTAACCAATCTCCATCTGTCAAACCATTAGACAAGAAAACGATGGGCACCATGACCAGCATCAAACGAATCAAGAGCCACGAAATACTATTCATCTCTCGCTCAAATGAAGTAGGCTCGTCATAGGTGTTCAAAGTCTGCTCAATGGCCCCCATCATGGTATCATCACCAACCGCCAAAACCACGGCCTTAGCACTACCAGACAAGACATTGGTTCCCATAAAGGCGAGCGCTTCTGCTTCTACCAGACTATCAGATTGTTGAACTGTTGCCTTGGTCAAGGCCAATTTTTCAACCGATTCACTTTCACCTGTCAAGCCCGACTGTTGTACAAAGAAATCACGCGACTCAAATAAAAGAAGATCTGCTGGAATCATGTCTCCAGCGCTTAATTTAACCACGTCACCCACTACCAAATCATCGATAGGTACTTCTTGGATTTCTCCTTGACGAATGACAGTCGCTGTGTTGACAATCATTTTTGATAGATTGGTCGCAGCCTTATCACTACGGAGTTCTTGGACAAAGCGTATGCCACCAGAAATGAGGACTAGGACAACGATGATAATAGAAGTCGTCGGATCCTCTTGACCTGGTTTTGCCAACCAGACATTGGTCACCAAGGAAATCACGGCGATGACCAGCAAGATGATCGTAAAAGGATTGATAATGGATTCGTAAATCTTTTTGAGGATACTGTCTTCTTGACCCTTTGTGATGGTATTTTCGCCATAGAGGTCACGATTTTTCTCCACCTGCTCCTCAGTCAATCCTGTTAGACTTGTCTTATAAAAAGATAGAGTTTCGTTTAAAGATGTATGAATAGCTGTTGCTAATCTTTCTTTTGTAGTTTTCATTGGTTTCTCCTATCTGTATGAATGATGTGTTTCATACACAGAGACCAATCACTTTATAAGGGCAGAACGACACAAATCAGCGATTGGCTGTGTATGTGCGGTTCCGGATGATCATCAATTTGCATCGTCTATCTCCTTTCTTTGATTTAAACAGTAGAAAATCCCACCATAAAATGGCAGGATTAAAAAACTAACTATCTGTTTTTCGTTCAAGCTTTAACTCCATAGGGCAATGTAATGAGCTTAGTCTTGGCCTTCGCGACCAGGACTGTTGACCAACGAGTAGTGTCTCCACTGCTTTGCGGTAGTCATCCGTATCCCTATGGTAGCCTCACCTACCGTTTTCGTCTTTCAGTATAAACCTTTAAAATTTAAAAGTCAATCATTTGAGCTGCTTGACCATTAAATGACTATCAACTCTTTTGGAGCAAGGGTCAATAATTCACAACCTGACTCTGTAATCAGGATATCATCCTCGATACGAACGCCATATTTGCCTTCGATATAGATACCTGGCTCATCTGTCAAGGCCATACCTGCCTTAATAGTTTCTGTAGAAGTCTGGCTAAAGTATGGTTCCTCATGAATATCCAGTCCAATACCGTGTCCGATACCGTGAGTAAAGTAGTCGCCATAACCTGCCTCAATGATAATATCACGAGGAATTTTGTCAAAGTCTCGGAAACTTAATCCTGCCTTAGCCTGGTCAATCAAGGCTTGGTTGGCTTTGAGAACCGTATTGTAAATCTCTGCCTGCTCATCGCTGACATGCCCCAGATAGATAGTCCGTGTCATATCACTGACATAGTGGTCATAAAGGCAACCGAAGTCCATAGTAATGGCTTCTCCCAATTCCACTGGTTTGTGCATTGGATGGGCATGGGGTTTAGAAGAATTGATACCGCTAGCTAGAATGGTGTCAAAAGACAAGCCAGATGCTCCCAACTCACGCATGCGGAAGTCAAGGAAGTTGGCAATCTCAATCTCAGTCTTTCCTGGTTTGATAAAG
This sequence comes from Streptococcus gwangjuense, assembly GCF_003627155.1. Classification (NCBI taxonomy): domain Bacteria; kingdom Bacillati; phylum Bacillota; class Bacilli; order Lactobacillales; family Streptococcaceae; genus Streptococcus; species Streptococcus gwangjuensis. The sequence continues at coordinate 1,950,207 of NZ_CP032621.1, read as the reverse complement.
TCAAGTGCATCGCGGAAAGCTTGGTCTGATATAGAACAAGCCTTGCGAATAGCTGCAATCTCCGCTTCATCCTTAATCATTCGAAGACCTTCAACAAACTGAGTCTGTGGAAGCAAGTCAATTCCTTCAAAGGTTGCCTGCATACGGTGATAATAAGACACTGAAATCTCGTCCTCAAAACCGATTCGAGACAAGCCCATGTCCTTGACAATTCCGGCAATGACAGCCAATTCATCACGGTCAGCCACAATCTCAAAACCACTGGTTTCTTGCTTAGCTGCAATGATATAGCGAGAGTCTGTCACCAAGACCTGACGGTCACGGCTGATGAAGACTGTTCCGTTTGAGCCCCAAAAACCAGTCAGGTAATAGACGTTTTTAAGGTTATTGATGATGATGCCATCTAGTTCTTTTTCTTGCATTTTAGCTATAAATGCTTGTACACGTTTATTCATGATGTAACTTTCCTTTCAAATACTGTCCTGTGTAGCTGGCTTCGTTGGCCGCTACTTCTTCTGGAGTTCCTGTTGCGATGATGGTTCCACCACCGACACCACCTTCTGGACCTAGGTCAATGATATGGTCTGCAGTCTTAATAACATCTAGATTGTGCTCGATAACAAGGACTGTATTGCCATCGTCAACAAAGCGAGCTAAAACCTTAAGCAAGCGAGCGATATCCTCTGTATGGAGTCCTGTCGTTGGCTCATCCAGAATGTAGAAAGATTTTCCTGTCGATCGTTTGTGGAGTTCACTAGCCAACTTCATACGCTGGGCTTCTCCCCCAGAAAGAGTGGTAGCTGGTTGACCTAGCGTCACATAGCCCAACCCTACATCCTTGATGGTCTGAAGTTTGCGTTGAATTTTAGGAATATGTTGGAAGAATTCTACCGCATCGTTGACAGTCATGTCCAAGACCTGCGAGATATTTTTTTCCTTGTAGTGAACTTCTAGGGTTTCACTGTTGTAGCGGGTTCCGTGGCAGACCTCACAAGCTACATAAACATCTGGCAAGAAGTGCATCTCAATCTTAATGATCCCGTCGCCTGAGCAGGCTTCACAACGACCTCCCTTAACGTTGAAACTAAAACGTCCCTTCTTGTAACCACGAATCTTGGCTTCGTTTGTTTGAGCAAAAAGGTCACGTATATCGTCAAAAACTCCTGTATAGGTAGCTGGGTTGGACCTCGGCGTTCGCCCGATTGGACTCTGGTCAATGTCAATCAAGCGGTCTACATGCTCAATCCCTGTAATGGTTTTGAATTTACCTGGTTTGTCTGAATTGCGGTTGAGCTTTTGGGCAATCGCTTTTTTGAGGATACTATTGATTAGGGTCGATTTCCCTGAACCTGATACCCCTGTCACTGCGATGAATTTTCCTAGTGGAAAGCGAGCTGTGACATTTTGCAAGTTGTTCTCACGCGCTCCTGTCACTTCGATAAAACGACCATTACCAGTACGGCGCTCTGTTGGCACTGGAATAGCACGTTTACCTGACAAGTACTGGCCTGTGATAGACTTACTGTTACGAGCTACCTGTTTAGGCGTACCTGCAGCAACAATCTCCCCACCAAAAACACCGGCACCGGGACCAACGTCAACCAGATAATCCGCCTCACGCATGGTATCTTCGTCATGTTCCACCACGATAAGAGTATTGCCCAAGTCACGCATCTTTTTGAGACTGGCAATCAGACGGTCATTATCCCTCTGGTGAAGACCGATTGACGGCTCATCTAGGATATAGAGGACACCTGATAGGTTAGAACCAATCTGGGTTGCCAAACGAATACGCTGACTTTCCCCACCTGAAAGGGTTCCTGCTGAGCGAGACAGAGTCAGATAGTTAAGACCCACGTTATTAAGGAAGGTCAAACGATCCTTGATTTCCTTGAGAATGGGACGAGCGATGATGGCTTCATTTTCAGACAAGGTCAGCTGGCTCACCAAGTCTAAGTGGTCTGCGATAGACAGGTCTGAAATTTCTCCGATATGTGGCCCTTGCTCGCCACCCACACGGACAGACAAGGCCTGATCATTGAGACGGTAACCGTGACAGGTTCCGCAGGTCAGCTCATTCATGTAGAGGCGCATCTGGGTGCGGGTGTAATCGCTGTTTGTCTCGTGATAGCGACGCTTGATATTATTGACAATTCCCTCAAAAGGAATGTCAATATCGCGCACACCACCAAATTCATTCTCATAGTGGAAATGGAATTCCTTGCCATCTGACCCATAGAGAATCAAGTTCTTATCTTCTTCTGACAAGTCCTCAAAAGGCTTATCCATATCCACTCCAAAGGCTGTCATAGCCTGCTCTAGCATGTTTGGATAGTAGTTGGATGAGATAGGATTCCAAGGAGCCAAGGCTCCCTCACGTAAGGTTTTGCTGGCATCTGGCACCACCAAATCAGTGTCCACCTCCAGCTTGATGCCCAAGCCGTCACACTCACTACAAGAACCAAAAGGAGCATTGAATGAGAAGAGACGTGGCTCTAGCTCTGGAACAGTAAAGCCACAAACTGGACAAGCATAATGCTCAGAGAACAGTAACTCCGAATCGTCCATCGTGTCGATAATGACATAACCTTCTGAGATACGAAGGGCAGCCTCAATGGAATCAAAGAGACGACTACGAATGCCCTCCTTGATAACGATACGATCAACCACGACATCTATATTATGTTGCTTGCTCTTAGACAACTCTGGCACTTCGGTCACATCATATACTTCCCCATCCACACGGACACGGACATAACCATCTTTCTGAATCTTTTCAATAACGCTCTTGTGCTGTCCTTTTTTCTTGCGGATGACAGGGGCCAAAATCTGCAAGCGCTGGCGTTCAGGCAATTCTAAAACCTTATCCACGATTTGCTCCACAGAAGAAGCCTTGATAGCTCCATGCCCGTTGATACAGTAAGGCGTCCCCACACGCGCATAGAGGAGACGCAGATAGTCATTGATTTCAGTCGTTGTTCCCACCGTCGAGCGAGGATTTTTACTAGTCGTTTTCTGGTCGATGGAAATAGCTGGGCTGAGACCATCAATAGCATCTACATCAGGCTTCTCCATATTTCCCAAGAACTGGCGAGCATAGGCTGACAGACTCTCCACATAGCGACGTTGTCCCTCCGCATAGAGGGTGTCAAAGGCCAGACTGGATTTCCCTGAACCTGACAAACCAGTCACTACAACCAGCTTGTCTCGTGGAATTTCCACGTCAATATTTTTTAAATTATGGGCACGCGCCCCATGAATGACAATTTTATCTTGCATCTTTGTTCTTTCTAGTCCATTATTGCTTACCATTATACCAAAAAAAGTGAGATTCTATTACCCAAAAGGCTGAATTTATAGTATAATAGTACGGTGTGAAAAAATCTGAAAAATGAGAAAGGATAAGGGATATGAAACAAGTTTTTCTCTCTACAACAACTGAATTTAAAGAGATCGATACGCTTGAACCGGGTACTTGGATCAATCTCGTTAATCCGACTCAAAATGAATCACTCGAAATCGCTAACGCCTTCGATATTGATATTGCCGACCTTCGAGCACCGCTCGATGCGGAAGAAATGTCTCGTATTACGATTGAAGACGAGTACACCCTGATTATCGTTGACGTGCCGGTCACAGAAGAAAGAAATAACCGCACCTACTACGTAACCATCCCGCTTGGTATTATCATCACCGAGGAAACCATTATCACTACTTGTTTGGAACCACTACCTGTCCTCGATGTCTTTATCAACCGTCGATTGCGTAATTTCTACACTTTCATGCGTTCGCGTTTTATCTTTCAGATTCTCTATCGCAATGCAGAGCTTTACCTAACAGCCCTTCGTTCGATTGACCGTAAGAGTGAACAAATCGAAAGTCAACTGCATCAATCAACTCGTAATGAAGAATTGATTGAGCTCATGGAATTGGAAAAAACCATCGTCTATTTCAAAGCCTCACTTAAAACAAATGAGCGCGTGATTAAGAAATTGACCAGCTCAACCAGCAATATCAAGAAATACCTTGAGGACGAAGACCTGCTTGAAGATACCCTGATTGAAACCCAACAGGCCATCGAGATGGCAGATATCTATGGAAATGTCTTACACTCTATGACAGAAACCTTTGCCTCTATCATTTCCAACAACCAGAACAACATCATGAAAACCTTGGCCCTTGTGACCATCGTCATGTCCATCCCAACCATGGTCTTTTCTGCCTACGGGATGAACTTTAAGGATAATGAAATCCCCCTAAACGGCGAGCCAAATGCTTTTTGGTTAATCGTCTTTATCGCCTTTGCTATGAGTGTCTCGCTCACTCTCTATCTCATCCATAAAAAATGGTTCTAAGAGGAGTTCCTATGTCTCAGATTGATCTACAAAAATTAACTAAGAAAAACCAAGAATTTGTCCACATCGCTACCCAACAATTCATCAAAGATGGGAAATCAGACGCTGAAATCAAGACTATTTTTGAGGAAGTTATTCCCCAAATCCTTGAAGAGCAAGCCAAGGGTACGACTGCTCGTTCCCTCTATGGCGCACCGACCCATTGGGCTCATAGTTTCACTGTCAAGGAACAATATGAAAAAGAGCATCCAAAGGAAAATGATGATCCAAAACTGATGATTATGGATTCAGCTCTTTTCATCACTAGCCTCTTTGCCCTCGTCAGCGCACTCACAACTTTCTTTGCGGCAGATCAAGCTTTCGGCTATGGATTTGTCACTCTCTTATTAGTTGGACTGGTTGGGGGATTTGCCTTCTACTTGATGTACTACTTTGTTTACCAGTATTATGGACCAGACATGGATCGCAGTCAACGCCCACCTTTCTGGAAATCTGTACTGGTTATCCTAGCTTCTATGTTCCTTTGGTTGCTTGTCTTCTTTGCAACAAGCTTCCTACCAGCTAGCCTTAACCCAGTACTGGCTCCATTGCCACTAGCTATTATTGGAGCAGCCCTCCTAGCCCTTCGCTTCTATCTAAAGAAACGCTTGAACATCCGCAGCGCAAGTGCAGGACCAACACGCTATTAAGAAGAATCATAAAAGCAACTGCAGCTGCGGTTGCTTTTTCACTTACTTTTTTGATTTTAAAGTATTCTTCTGATATCCCACATAGCTTTCTCTTCTCTTTTGTGATAAAATAGGCTCAATCTATTTCTAGGAGGATAAAATATGATTTCTACTATTGGTATTGTTAGTTTATCTAGTGGCATTATCGGAGAAGACTTTGTCAAACACGAAGTGGACTTGGGTGTCCAACGTCTCAAGGACCTGGGACTCAATTCTATCTTTTTGCCCCATTCGCTAAAAGGATTAGACTTTATCAAGAACCATCCTGAAGCGCGTGCAGAGGATTTGATTCATGCCTTTTCTGATGATAGCATCGACATGATCCTATGCGCCATCGGTGGAGACGATACCTATCGATTACTACCTTATCTTTTTGAAAATGACCAACTACAAAAGTTTATCAAACAAAAGATTTTTCTTGGTTTCTCGGATACAACCATGAACCATCTCATGTTGCATAAACTAGGAATCAAGACTTTTTATGGTCAATCCTTCTTAGCAGACATTTGTGAGTTAGACAAAGAAATGTTGCCATATAGCCTCCACTATTTCAAAGAATTGATTGAGACGGGAAGAATCTCGGAAATCCGCCCTAGTGACGTTTGGTATAAGGAACGAACTGATTTTAGTCCTAAGGCTTTGGGAACACCTCGTGTCAGTCATGCAAATACCGGTTTTGAATTATTGCAAGGAAATGCCCAGTTCGAGGGAAAAATCCTCGGTGGTTGCCTCGAATCCCTCTACGATATCTTTGACAACTCTCGATACGCAGATAGCACGGAGCTCTGCCAAAAATACAAACTTTTCCCTGACTTGTCAGACTGGGAAGGAAAGATCCTCTTGCTAGAGATAAGCGAAGAAAAGCCTGAGCCGGAAGACTTCAAAAAGATGTTGCAGACTTTAAAGAACACTGGTATATTTGAGGCCATCAGTGGACTCCTGGTCGGAAAACCTATGGATGAAACTTTCTATGACGACTATAAAGAGGCACTATTGGATATTATTGAGAGCAATATCCCGATTATCTATAATCTAAATGTCGGCCACGCAACTCCAAGAGCAATTGTACCCTTTGGAGTCCATGCCCATGTAGATGCACAGGAGCAAGTCATTCGCTTTGACTATAACAAAAAATAAATAGTTTCTCTATTTTTGTGCTTTTGTATTCGTTTTCGTTACAATTTGTATCTGAATTTATTGCATTTCGCTAATTTCTATGATATCCTTTTGAAGGAGGTGTATATGACAAAACAAAAAATTAATCGAATCGTAGGTTCTATTGGTGCCTTTATTGGAATTATAGTATTTATTGCCTACATACCTCAAATTATCGCTAATTTACAGGGAAATAAAGCTCAACCATTTCAACCTTTATCAGCTGCTATATCTTGCTTAATCTGGGTTATTTATGGATGGACAAAGGAACCTAAGAAGGATTGGATACTAATCATTCCAAATTCAGCTGGTGTTATTTTAGGTGGAATCACTTTTTTGACTTCACTCTAACAAATCTAATAGTATATATAAAAAGCTGGGAAAAGTTTCTCAGCTTTTTTCTATATTCTCAGATATTCTAATTACCTATACTCACTGATTCCTGCTTTTCCACTCACAATCATTCTCATGGTCATCAACCAGCCCTGCTGCTTGTAGAAAAGACAGGACGGCGACTGGGCCTGTGAACTTGAAACCTCTTTTTTTGAGATCTTTGGCTAATTTCTCAGACAAGGGTGTTTTAGCTGGGGCTTGGCGATAATCAGGAACATCGTTAACGACAGTTTTCCCCTCAACAAAAGACCAAAGATAGGCATCAAAAGAGCAATATTCTGCCTGTAACCGTAGAAAGGCTTGGGCGTTAACGCGTGTAGCAAAAATTTTCGCTCGATTTCGGATAATGGCTGGATTCTCCAGCAAGTCTTCCAATTCGGTGTCGGTCATCTCTGCGACCGCTTGAATTTGATAGCCATGAAAGGCTTCTCGGAAAGCTTGGCGTTTATTGAGAACCGTTTCCCAAGACAGGCCTGCCTGATAGGTTTCCATACATAACAACTCAAACAATGCTTGGTCATCATGGAGGGGCTGGCCCCACTCCTCATCATGATAGGCAATGTAGAGCGGATTGGTCATCTTGACCCACGAACAACGTTTTGTCATGTTCTGCTCCTATTTGACCAACATTTTAAGGGCCGACTTGATATAGTTCTCAGCTGTATCTGTCGTTCCTTCAAAGAATTTCTTGATTTTCTTGAGCTCTGTTGCCTTGTAGCCCAGAGCCAACATGGCTTCCATGGCTTCTTCCAATTCTTGGTTTTCAGCACTTGCTTGCACTGCCACCTTAGCAGGAAGGTCGTCTCCTGAAACTACTACCTTTCCTTCCAAGTCCAGCACCATCTGCTGGGCTGTTTTCTTGCCAATTTTAGGGAACTTGGTCAAGTAGGTGATGTTCTTGGTTTCGATGGCTTGAACCAAGCCAGCATTGTCATCAGCAGCGATAATAGCGAGAGCTGATACAGGGCCAATCCCAGAAACCGAAATCAGACTAAGAAAGAGCTTTTTCTCATCTTCTGAGCGAAATCCATAAAGCAGATGAGCGTCCTCACGCACGACTTGATGCACATAAATCTGAGCCTCCTGATTAACCTGACCTGAATAGGCATAAGGATTGGCCACATGCAGGATATAACCGATACCGTTAGTTTCAAGAACAATGTATTTAGCAGTAATTTTGGTAATGATTCCTTTTAAATATTCGTACATAGTTTTCCTTTTAGTTTAATATTTCCCCAACTCACGGAGACTGGTGTGATTTTCCTGAATGCGTCGGAACATCTTTTCCATATCCGACTTGGTAAAATGCACTAAAACAGGACGTCCGTGGGGACAGTTATAGGGATTGTCACATTGAGAAAGCTGATATAGGAGTTGTCTAGCTGAATGATCATCAATACGATGATTGGCCTTGATAGACCGCTTGCAGGACATCATAATAGCCAACTCTGCTCGGTATTTCTTGATAGAAACTTCCTTGGTCAAGAGTAGCATATCACACATCTCATAGATGCCTGACTCAATCTCCTCCTCTGCCAGCCAAATAGGATGTTCACGCAGGATAAATTGATTTTCTCCGTACTCTGCTAGAAAGACGCCCACTTCCTCTAAGAGAGGCATTCTCTCCCTGAGACGAAGGGCATCATCTGCAGGAAATTCAAAGATGTAAGGTACTAGGAGTTGCTGCTGGCTCTGGTCAACATTACCAATGCTTTCACGGTACTCCTCGTACTTAACCCGTTCCTGAGCCGCATGTTGGTCTATGATGTAGAGCCCATCTCGCCCTTGAGCAAAGAGATAGGTTCCATGCATTTGTCCGAAAAATTCCAACTCTGGAAAGCTTGATGATTCTTCTCGCTCCAGTTTGTCATAGGCCTTATCAAGACTCGCAAGATCTAGCTCTGGATGGTCTAGTTGATCATAGTTAGCAGGTTTTCGCTCTGCAAAATGCAATTTTGCTGGCTTGGTCAACTGATTCAAGGTTTCCTTGGTAAACAAAGTTAAGTCTTGTCCTGCATCAGTCAATTCCACCTGATAATCAGCCACCTCAGCTTGACTAGGTCTAGTCAGCTCTGTTTGCTCATAGTAGAGCGTATTTTCTTTGAGGGGGAGAATGGTCTGCTCCACCTTTTGACGATTGCGCACGGTCGATTTGGCAAGATTTTCCAAGGCATCAGGTATCAAAGTTTGCTCCTTGAGACTATTTGCAATAGCTTCTGAAACCAGCGTCATCAGTTCTTTTTCCTTGGAAATCCGCACCTCTTGCTTGGTCGGATGCACATTGACATCCGCTAGATAAGGGTCGATATGAATGTGAATGACAGCCAGTGGAAAACGGCCTACCATAAGCTTACTGCCATAGCCGTCTAGAATTGCACGATTGAGCAGGAAATTCTTTATATAACGGCCATTGATGAAGAGACTGATATAGTTGCGGTTGGCTCGAGTTAACTCAGGTAAGGACACAAAACCTGAAATTTCGAAATCTAGGTCAGAATTTTCAATTTCAATCATCTTCTTGGCACTCGCCAAACCGTAAATCCCTGCGATTGCTTGGCGCAGTTGACCAGTCCCTGCTGTCCGCGTCATTTCCTTGCCATCACTGATTAAACTAAAAGAAATCTCAGGATGGGCCAAACCCAGACGATTGACAATATCAATGATATGAGACAGCTCCGCTTGCTGGCTCTTCATATACTTGAGGCGGGCAGGTGTGTTGAAAAAGAGGTCCTCCACACAAACCTTGGTCCCCACAGGACTAGTCGCTGGAACGACTTCTTCAACTTCTCCCCCACGCGCGACGAGCTTGGTTCCATGACTTGCTCCCTCAACTGCTGTCAAAAGAGTTAAAACGCTGACGGATGCGATAGAAGGCAGGGCTTCACCACGAAAACCAAGCGTCCGAATCCGAAAGAGGTCTGCTTGATTTTTTATTTTACTGGTCGCATGACGACGCAGGGCCAACTCCACCTCATCGTGGGCAATTCCATGACCATTATCTGTGATTTGGATTTTCTTGAGACCTGCTTCCTCAATCTCAATGATAATCTGACTAGAGCCCGCATCAATAGCATTTTCTACCAACTCTTTGACCACACTAGCAGGACGCTCAATGACTTCCCCAGCCGCAATCTGGTTTGCCAGCACCTCTGGCAATTCAATAATATGAGACATCTTTCAGCCCCTTTCCGTATCTATTTTCCTAGAAATTGATTAGTGCTATTATACCATATTTCAGATAGGACAGAAAAGCAAGCACCACATAGGAGCCAAATCCATCCACATAGACAAAGTCCCTTGTCAGGTCCCCTAAAATAGTGTTTAATAAAGGTGTACAGGAAGTGATCACAATCTTGTATAACTGAAAAGGAGAGAAATTTATGAAAGTAGAACTACAGATTAGCGAGACTTACGAAGAGGAAAAGCTGATTGTGCAAGCACCTCAAGAAACCGAAAAAGTCCAAAAAGTCATCGAGTTTGCAGAAAATCTGGACCGAACAGAAAAAATCAAAGGAAAGATTGATGATCAGGTCTATCTAGTTAAGATTGGTAAGATACAACGATTCTATATCGAGAATCGGAAGGTGCTAGCAGAAACAGCCAGTCAGACCTACAATATTGATTTACGGCTCTATCAAGTCCTTGAAATTCTGCCAACAACTTTTATCCAAATTTCCCAATCAGAAATCATCAATATCAACTCCATCTCTCATCTCAAGCTCACGCCCAACGGCCTAGTAGAAATTTTCTTGAAAAACGAAAGCTTCACCTACTCTTCACGCCGTTACCTAAAAACCATCAAGGAGAAATTAGAACTATGAAAAAACAAATCTTCCACGATGCAGCTGCCGGTGTTCTTATCGGCCTCATCCTCTCTATCATCTTTTCACTCATTTATGCACCAAATACCTACGCACCACTAAGTTCCGACTCTCTCATCGGCCAAGTGATGACCCAACATCAGATTCACGGTGCCCTGGTCTTGCTCTACTGCACACTGATCTGGGCAGCCATCGGTATTCTCTTTAACTTTGGCAACCGCTTATTCAGCCGTGACTGGAGCTTACTCCGTGCGACTCTGACTCATTTTTTCCTCATGCTAGTAGGCTTTATCCCACTAGCAACCCTAGCTGGTTGGTTCCCCTTCCACTGGATTTTCTATCTCCAACTCATTATCGAGTTTGCGATTGTCTACCTCATCATTTGGACTATTTCCTATAAAAGAGCATCAAAAAAAGTAGACCATATCAACCAACTCTTGGAGCATAGAAAGTAATAGCAATAATCCCACTCACAAATGCATGAGTGGGATTATTTTTATAGTTTTTGTTTTAACTCAACCAAAACATTCATGGCCTGCATGGGTGTCATGTTGTAAATGTCCAATTTAGCTAATTCTTCTAGGATAGGATGCTCTTCTTCCGTATCAAATAGTGAAATCTGTTCTGTGACAGCATTTGTTTGTCTCATAGGAGCAGGACTTTCTGTACCTTGACTCTCTAGTTGAGTCAAAATATTATCCGCTCTAGCTAAAAGATCTGCTGGCAAACCAGCAATCTTGGCAACATGGATACCGTAGGATTTGTCAGCTGGACCTGGTTCAATCTTATGAAGGAAGGTAACCTGCCCATCCTTCTCCAAAGTTGCCACATGGACATTGACCAAGTGTTGTAAACTAGACTCCAAACTAGTCAACTCATGGTAGTGGGTCGCAAAGAGGGTCTTGGCTCCGATGTGCTCATGGATGTATTCGATGATGGACTGAGCAAGAGCCATTCCGTCATAAGTTGCCGTTCCACGACCTAACTCATCAAAAAGAATCAAGGAATTCTTTGTCGCATGCGAAATAGCATTATTGGCCTCCATCATCTCCACCATGAAGGTTGATTGCCCTGAGACCAAGTCATCTGCTGCTCCGATACGGGTAAAGATCGCATCGAAAATTGGCAAATGAGCGCTCTCAGCCGGCACATAAGAACCCAGCTGGGCCATAACCGCCGTCATGGCTAATTGACGCATGTAGGTAGACTTCCCACTCATGTTGGGCCCTGTAATCAGTTGAATACTAGTATCTTCTGCCATCTGAATCGTATTAGGAATATAGGTCTGAGCCCCCATAACCTTTTCAACGACAGCATGGCGCCCTTTCTGGATATCAATCCGCGAATCCTCTCCGAACTCTGGTCGAATCAAATGCTGGGTTTCAGCCACAACCGCCAGACTTTGCAAGACATCAACCGTCGCAATTCCTTGGGCTAGAGCTTGTAAACGCTGGATGTACTTGCTAACCTCTTCACGAATACGCATAAAAATTTCGTACTCTAGGTTAGCTGACTTCTCACGCGCCTCCAACATATCTCCCTCGATACGGGCTAATTCTTCGGTTCCAAAGCGTTCTGAGTTTTTCAGCGTTGCCTTGCGGAAAAAGTGAGCAGGCACATTTCCCAGTTGCGAATTGGTCACATGGAAATAATAGCCATCCTTCTTATTGTAGTCAATCTTAAGCGTGCTGATACCAGAGTTTTCTCGCTCCTTAGCCTCAATCTCAGCAATCCAGCTAGCCCCTTCTCTGAGAACGCGACGGTACTTGTCTAAAGTCTCATCAAATCCAGTCCGGATAATACCACCTTCTGTAATCACATGGGGAGCTTCAGGAGCAATCGCTGCGCTAATCAAACTCTCTAACTCAGGGATTCCATCCAGTTGTTCAATGAGATAGGCTAGAGCAGGTTGCTCCATCCCTTCTAAAATCGCACGAATCCGTGGTACGCTAGACAAGGTAGTCGCCAACTGCAAGAGATCCTTGGGATTGGTTTTGCCAAAAGAAACACGACTAGCCAAGCGTTCAATATCATAAACACCCTTGAGACTGTCTGTCAAATCACTGCGCTCAAAGAAATGGTCGAGGAAGACCTGCACCACTTCTTGGCGTTGGATGATTCGCTCCTTGTCAATCAAAGGACGATGAATCCAAGAACGTAACAGACGCATACCCATTGCCGTCTTAGTTTCATCTAAAAGCCAGAAAAGACTGCCTTGCTTCTTGCCCGAACGGGCATTCTCAACCAAATCCAGACTAGCCTTGGTCGCATAATCCATCTGCAAGAAATCTTTGATTTCATAGCGGATAACAGGCTTGAGGTGGTTCAATTCCCTCATCTGAGTCCGATGAACATACTGAAGCAGTTTACTAGACGCCGCTTGCTCCACCGCTGCCAATCGTGAATCCAGCAAATGAAGGTCCTCAAAGCCTTCTTTTTCATAAGAGAGCACCAGATTCATCTGGCGACTGAGGATTTGTTCTTCCTCCTCAGACAAGTCATAACCCAACACCACTTCTCGCGCCTTAAGGTTACGGACTTCCCCACAAACCAGCGTGAAATCCAATAAACCTGTCACATAAAAGTCACCGGTCACCAGGTCCATATAAGCTAGACCAAATTGATTGCCTTCGCGGTCTATAGCAACCAAAAAATTATTCTGACTGTCCGGCTTACTACTGTCGACCACTGTCCCTGGCGTAATGACTTGAACAACCTCTCGTTTCACAACTCCAACAGCTTGTTTAGGATCTTCCATCTGCTCTGCGATAGCTACCTTATAGCCCTGCTCAATCAAGACATCGATATACTGTTGGGCAGAATGATAAGGAACACCCGCCATAGGAATCGGATTGTCGGCATTCTTGTTGCGACTCGTTAAGGAAATTTCCAGAATTTGCGCAGCATTGACCGCATCCTCATAAAATAATTCATAAAAATCACCCATCCGAAAGAGCAAAAAAGCATCTGGATATTGCTTTTTAATATCCACATACTGTTGCATGCCGGGTGATAGCTTTTCTGTCGTCATTGTCCGTCTCTCCTTGTCAAAAATAAGTCTTGAGAGCAACTCCCAAGACCTTACTTATCTTTCATCAAATCTAGCAAACGATCTTCCATGAGTTTGGCAACGTGCTGGTCTCGACAAATGACCAATAAGGTATTGGCACCAGCAACTGTTCCTAAAATCCATTCATCCTTGTTTGCATCTACAATATTTGCTAAAACAGAGGCTTCGCCCAATTTGGTATGAAGTACCAAGGTAAACTCTGCTCTTGCAACACCTTCTAAATGATGAGACAAAAATTCCACCAAATCAATCTTTTCTGTCTCATTTGCTAGTACATAATACACCATATCATTTTTCTTGACCTTGGTCAAGCCGATTTCGCGCAAATCACGAGACAGGGTTGTCTGCGTCACAAAAACATTGTGCGCCTCCAACCGATCTTGAATTTCTTTTTGTGTACTTAATTTCTCCTCAGTAATCATTTTTTTTATTAACTGATGACGATCTCTTTTTCTCATAAAATCCTCTTATATGCATATTTATAACTAATTTTATAACTATATTATACCAAAAAAACAGGAGATTTCAAAAATTTTTTCTTCTTTCTTTAAAATTGTGATAAAATAGTAGAAAAGTCCAAAAAGGAGCTCTTAATGAATACAAAAGAATTGATTGCTAGCGAATTGGCTAGCGTCATTGATAGCCTGGACCAAGAGGCTATTTTAAATTTACTGGAAACCCCTAAAAACTCAGAAATGGGAGACATCGCTTTCCCTGCTTTTTCTCTTGCAAAAGTCGAACGTAAAGCACCTCAAATGATTGCGGCTGAACTGGCTGAAAAGATTAACAGCCAAGCCTTTGAAAAGGTTGTTGCAACAGGACCTTACGTTAACTTTTTCCTTGATAAATCTGCCATTTCTGCTCAAGTATTGCAAGCTGTTATCACTGAAAAAGAACACTATGCTGACCAACATATTGGTAAACAAGAAAATGTTGTTATCGATATGTCTAGTCCAAATATCGCTAAACCATTCTCTATTGGTCACCTGCGCTCAACTGTTATCGGAGATAGCTTATCACATATTTTCCAAAAAATCGGTTATCAAACAGTCAAGGTCAACCATTTGGGAGACTGGGGTAAACAGTTTGGAATGCTGATTGTTGCCTACAAAAAATGGGGTGACGAAGAAGCTGTAAAAGCTCATCCAATCGATGAACTCCTTAAACTCTATGTCCGCATCAACGCTGAAGCTGAAAATGACCCTAGCTTGGATGAAGAAGCACGCGAATGGTTCCGTAAACTTGAAAATGGAGACGAGGAAGCTCTCGCTCTTTGGCAATGGTTCCGCGATGAAAGTTTAGTGGAATTTAACCGCCTTTACAATGAACTGAAGGTTGAATTTGACAGCTACAATGGAGAAGCCTTCTACAACGATAAGATGGATGCAGTTGTAGAAATTCTTTCTGAAAAAGGCCTTCTTGTTGAGTCAGAAGGTGCCCAAGTTGTCAATCTTGAGAAATATGGAATTGAACATCCTGCCCTCATCAAGAAATCTGATGGAGCAACTCTCTATATCACACGTGACTTGGCTGCAGCCCTTTACCGTAAAAACGAATACCAATTTGCTAAATCTATCTATGTCGTTGGTCAAGAGCAATCTGCCCACTTTAAACAACTCAAAGCCGTCTTGCAAGAAATGGGCTACGACTGGAGTGACGACATTACTCACGTTCCTTTTGGTTTGGTTACAAAAGAAGGTAAGAAACTCTCTACT
Source organism: Streptococcus gwangjuense (assembly GCF_003627155.1). Classification (NCBI taxonomy): domain Bacteria; kingdom Bacillati; phylum Bacillota; class Bacilli; order Lactobacillales; family Streptococcaceae; genus Streptococcus; species Streptococcus gwangjuensis. Next base: position 1,934,970 of record NZ_CP032621.1, on the reverse strand, counting down.
CGTAAAGGGAATGTCATCTTGCTAGAGCCTACTGTTGCAGAGGCTGTTAGCCGTGCCAAGGCCCAAATCGAAGCTAAAAATCCTGAACTGGAAAATAAAGACCAGGTAGCGCATGCTGTTGGAGTTGGAGCCATTAAATTCTATGACCTCAAGACCGACCGTACAAATGGATACGACTTCGACCTAGAGGCTATGGTATCCTTCGAGGGTGAAACTGGACCTTACGTTCAATACGCCTACGCTCGTATCCAATCTATCTTGCGCAAAGCAGATTTCAAGCCAGAAACAACTGGCAACTATAGCTTGAATGATGCTGAAAGTTGGGAAATCATCAAACTCATCCAAGACTTCCCACGTATTATCAACCGTGCGGCGGATAACTTTGAACCTTCTATCATTGCTAAATTTGCAATTAGCCTGGCTCAAGCCTTTAACAAATATTATGCACATACACGTATCTTGGATGAAAGTCCAGAACGCGACAGCCGTCTAGCCCTCAGCTATGCAACAGCAATCGTTCTCAAAGAAGCCCTTCGCTTGCTTGGAGTAGAAGCACCTGAGAAGATGTAAATCGCCAAAGTTACTTGATTGCAGAGCAATCTAAGTAACTAACGCCAAATCCTATTCGGACTTTGGCTAGGCGCTTCACTAGTTTTAGGACATAAATATGATTGATTTATGTCCTAAAACGTCGTAATCTTAAAGTTATTGGAACTAAAGTTCCTAATTGTTAGACGCTAGCCGCTTATATGCGGACTAGCTAACTGCTTCACTAGTCATGGCCCCCTAGATATAATCGATTTAGAGAACATGACGTCGAAACTATGGTGATTTGGTTAGGCGCTTCACTAATTCAATCTACTCACTACTACTTCTTTATCATACAGGGAGATATCCTATGAGCCAATATGCTTATATCCTCGTTGTGATTAGTTTGGTTTTCCTTTTTCTGCTCAATAAGTACGAGAAGGAGAGACTGCAAAAACTCTACCAAGAACAACTTTTAAAGGATGAAACATTTAGGACTGACATCAAAGAGAAAATTCACACAACTGAAAACATCAATGATGTCATTGCTTACATCAATAAAACTTATCACCTAGGAATGTTGCTATCAAAAGACATTACAGATCAATTGAAATAATCAAAAACCGAGAAGAAAGCTTCTCGGTTTTTTTAGGGCATAATTTTTATCTTCCAACTATAGCAAATAACATTTATATTAAAAAGTTTATAGGTAATTTTCATCTCTGCTATAGAGGGGGATATAATAAGTTCTTTCTTCTAATGATTGAAAGATCGTTATCAGCTCAACTTTCCAACTCATACAAATCTGCAATAATCCCTGCGACACGTTTGATATCTCCCAGCATACCTCGCATTTCAAAGTCAGCTAATACAGGGAAACCAAAACGTTGACTGTATTGCTTGGCTGTCAGGCAGTATTGGTTATTAAAGTTACGATTTCCTGAACCAACCACACCAAAACACTTACTAGCATTATCACCATAGGCGATAAAATCTCCCACTGGCGTTGTCAATATCTCGACATCTCCGTTATCCACGCCATTCCCACCTTCTAGGTAAGTCGGCAAAAAAGCAACATAGGGATGCTCCATTTCATAGAAATCTTGGCCTTCTTTGACCAAATCCTTGATATGAATCTTTTGAACCTCAATTCCCTCGTACCGGGACAAGAGATAGTCTTTCAAGCGCGTCACAAAACTCTCCGTATTTCCGCTCAAACTGATGTAGACCAAGGAAACTTTTTTCATGTTCTCCTCCTTTTTTTAAATCATAAAAAATAACTACCAAGATTGTATCTTGATAGTTATGCTTTGTCAACTCTTAGGCAAGTTCTTCCTCTTCTTGAGTTTCTGTCAATTCTTTTTGCTGACGCCACATTTTATAGAAGACGATTGCTAGGAAGATAACATTGAGTACGATCCCAAAAATAGCAGAACCTTTGGCACCAAGCTCCGCTCCCATACGGATGTTAGGATCTGTAAAAAGTAAAACCGCATCCTGAACGCCGATAAAGTTGTAGATAGAACCAACGATGGCAACGAAGACATAAGCAAGATAAGTGTAGTTGGCCAATTGGATGTTTTTACGAACAAGGAAAACCAAAGACACAACCACCAGAATAACAGATAAGACAACCAAGAGAATGTTGAAGATAGAATGACCATGCTCCGATACCTTAATGGTGTAAGCAACGAGCTCCTTAGCATAAGTAGCATTAACACCTGATGCTGATGTTTCTAGATTGTTCATACCCTCCGCAGTGGGTACTGGAGATATGATTCCAAATAGTGACATTGCTGAGAGTAAGGCTGAAAAAATCAGTAATACCCATAGATAGATTGGTTTCTTTTTCATAATAGAACCTCCTGATATTATTATCGATATTATAGCACTTTTTGTAAAGGGATACAAATATTATAGTGTGGTTTCCACCTGTTTTCGGTAGGCTTTTGGCGATTTTCCGCACAATTTTCGGAACACTTTATAGAAATATCCAACATTACTGTAACCAACAGCATAACAAATATCTTCAATACTGTCACTAGTTGAAAGCAAGAGCTGCTGGGCAGCCTTAATGCGTTGTTTATTTAGTAACTCTGCGAAGGTCGAATTGGTTTCACGCTTAATCAACTGTCCCAGATAAACAGGATTGATAAAGAGATCCTTACTGATATCCTTGAGAGAAAGTTCTTTCTGATAATCACTCCCAATGACTTCTAGCACACTAACCACATTTTCATTCATCCGATATTGTCCAAAGAATCGAGTCAGAGTTTCCTTGATATAAGGAACCAATTCATCGAAGGTTTGAATAGCATGAATCGTTTTGACAATATCCGTCAAATCATCAGCCTTTAGATGTTCAAACAAATGAAAGACATCCATGACAAACTGGATAAAAAGCTGTTTGGTAATCGGAACACGCGGCGTATTTTCAAGAACCACCTTCTCCAAGAGATTTAACTCTTCTACGATTTGATTGAGATTCCCCTGAATGATAACCCTATAAATCGGTTCGTAGTAGGCAAAGAGACTCTCAGACCGTTGTAGATTTACAGAGCCGTAAAAGAGGGCTTTCTCAGCATTCAGCTTCCAGCGTTCAAAGTGTTCTTGATAGGGAGCTTCAAAGGGAGTAACGACTAAACCATCTAGGGGTTGGTCAGAAATGAAAATCTGCCAGTCTTGACCCAAGACATAGTAGGGAATGGTGAAAGAGCCTTGTTTTTCCTTGGATAGGCCTATCCACCAATTCTCCTTACCTCCTAGATAACTAACAAATCCAGCCTCGTCTAAATCTTGACTGAGGATCTGACTTTTCTTTCCTCTCTCGCCGAGCTGACCTGCAATCTTCTCCAGCAGATTTCCCAACTCTACCTTATCAACAGGTTTGACCAGATAGTCCACCACACTAAGGTTCATTGCTCTTTTTACATAATCAAACTCCTGATAACCTGAGAGCAGGATATAGGCAGCATCTGGTAAGATTTCTTTCATCTCCCGAATCATATCAAGCCCTGTTTTGTCGGGCATATTGACATCGGAAATGACTACATCGACGGGATTTTTCTGAACATATTCTAGGGCTTCATCGGCATGACTGGCTGTTGCGACGACCTCCATATCCCACTTATCAAAAGGAATCAAACGTTTCAGACCTTCTGTCACCATGTACTCATCATCTACTAATAATACTTTATACATTTTCTCCCTTTCTACTCATCTTGAATTGTAATACGATACTGAACACCTGCTTGCTCCGCAGACTCTATAGTAATGGCATAGCGATCCCCAAAATAGAGCACAAAACGCTCATGGACATTGACAATCCCGATAGACTGCTTTTGTTCACTATAACTGGCTTGGTGTTCAAAATGTCTCTGCCTTAACTTTTCTCGGATATCGACCAGCTTTTCAGTCGACATTCCACGGCCATTATCTACCACCAAAATTTCTACAAAACCAGCCTGTTTAAGCGCCTTGATGCTAATCACATTATCTGTCCGTCTGTGGTCAACACCATGCGCGAAATAATTTTCTACCAGCGGTTGTAAGGTAAACTTAGGAATCTTCATATTCTCTAACTCTGGGTCTATCTTGAAACCATAGGCAATGGACTTGGGATAACGAACCATGCAAAGATAACTATATTTACGACAAAATTCTAATTCCTGCTTGAGAAGAGTTTCTCTTTCGTCCGAAATATTATTACGCAACAGGCTACTGAACTCATAAATGATATCTGCCAACTCATCTTGACTTTGCATGACTGCGTACATGCGCAAGAACTCCAGCGTATTGTACATGAAGTGAGGGTTGATTTGCGCCTGCAAGGCCCGCATATTGGCATCTTTTTGACTAAGCTCTAACTGATAAATATCATGGATATTCTTTTCCAATCGATCCAACATATCATTGGTCGTCTCCGCGATTAGGAGCAATTCCTGATCCTTTTCAAGTGTGTCAATACGAAGACCTTCCTCTCCTTGGGCAATAGCTTGGATGGAATCCACTAAATCCACTACCTGCTTTTGATAATTTGAAAAAGTCTTCCTCAAAGTCAGATAGAGAATGACAATAAAGAGAAGGCTCAAACCCACAATCAAAGCAGAGCTGGCAACTGTTCCTTGTAAAACAAAGTTTTTAGGAACTGCCACCTGAACCTGATATCCATGAGAAGTCATACCAACAAACCAGTTCTCATGTTCCCTATTGACCCTCTCACCAATATGAAAAATCTCCGTATCAAATGGTGATGTCACAGTAACAGCCATCGGAATATGACCTCGGGTATTGTCAATGGCATGATATAAAACTTCTGGATCCAAGGAGATGTATATCACTCCTATAGATTGATCCGTTGCTGGATCCAGAACTGGAATTCCAAAACTATTGGCCTCTGGTTTAAAGGCCTCAGCTGGCAAGACATGACCACTTCTTTTATCCCTTGTTGAAACATAAACTTCTTTAAAATCCTGCAAGACGATTGCAACACCCGTTATAGAGTCATTTTGGACATAAAGATCATCAATGTTTTCATACAGAGAAATAGAAGTTGACGAAGCTGCTTGATGCTCCAACAGCCAATAAAAATACTCAGAAGTTGACAAGCTAAAGTACTTATAAACCCCTTGTATCCGGTCTTGATTGGCTACCAAATCTTGCGCTAGCTGGGCTGACTCGCGATAATAATACTCTACCTCATCGACTGTTCGAGTGGTTACACGTTGGGCTACTCTCTGGGCTTCCTTTTCCCGTGAATCCCAGTCAGCGTAAGAGAGTAAGATTGCAAAACTCGCAATAATAATCATCATAACTGAACTGTAGGTTCTTAGAAGCGTATGTAGCCAAAACTGCTTCATTCTATCTTGTCGCCAATTTTTCATGGATACTTTCATAGACCGGTTCCAACATATCACTGATAAAGAAATGCCACATCCCAATTCCTACAAAGAAGAGCAGAGCAGGCATATAGTAACCAATTGCCACAAGTAACACTGTCCCAAGGAGAACCTTGGCCACAGCTGCTAGGCTCATAAAGATGCCAATCAAGGATAGTTTGAGGCTATTTCGATAGGATAAGTCAAAATAAACTTGTAATTTCAAAGACACTGTATAGGCCAAAAAGAGCAGGGCGACTACTAGGACATTCAAAAAGGTAGCAATCAAATGAATGATGGTTTGATGAGGCAATTGCACCAAGAGATACAAGCCATAGATTAAAACTAAATCCACCCCTAAAAAGCTATAGAAAATCAGGTTGCTTGAGACAAAATTTTGCTTGTAAAGAGACCAAGCCTCCTTCAAACTGTATTCCCGAAAGCTATAACCATGTTCTGCATACAAGCTCATCAAGGTGGCACCAGCTGGCGCTAGACCAAGGATAATCCCTCCTGCCAATGTTAATAGCCAAAAGAAGGCTGTCGCAATCATTCCTAAAAAGAAACGATTAAAGACAAAGTCTAAAAATCTCCCCATGATATCCTCCTAAAAATAACTATGAAACTATTATATCATATTTCAAACGTTTTCAAAAACTTCTAGTATCCATTTACAATCCCATCAAACCATGGTAAAATGAGAATTGTGAAAAAATTATCAGGAGACAATTCATGAAGAAATCTATCTTAACTACACTTCTTTTTGCAGTTCTTTACTTCCTCTGCATGGGGATTGGTGTCCTTTTGGGCAATCTCCTTGACCAAACTGGAAACATGTTTTATGCACCTGCCTTTACTGCCCTTGTCGGCGGTAGCGTCTATATGATTCTAGTCGCAAAAGTTCCGCGCTTTGGAGCCATTACCACTATCGGCCTTGTCATCGCCCTCTTTTTCTTGGGGAGCAAACACGGTGCCGGTGCCTTCCTTCCTGGAATTATCTGTGGTCTCCTAGCAGATGGAGTAGCTCATTTAGGAAAATACAAGGACCAAACAAAAAATTTGCTTTCTTTCATTATTTTCGCCTTTAGCTCAACTGGCCCAATCTTACTCATGTGGATTGCTCCCAAAGCCTATATGGCAACCCTTCTAGCAAGAGGAAAATCCCAAGAATATATCGACCGTATCATGGTCGCACCAAACCCTGGAACCGTCCTTCTATTTATCGTAAGTATTATCATCGGAGCCCTAGTTGGTGCCTTGATTGGACAAGCCTTGAGTAAAAAATTTGCACAGAAAATCTGATAAATAAAAAGAGCCAGGCGGCTCTTTTTTATTTATGACTCAAGACTTAGTCAAGAAGATTTTTCTAGTAATCCTGAGCTTTCTAGGTTAAAATTTTTTACCTGAAAAACTTCTTTTTTCTAACGATAAAATGAACCCTATCACACTCCCTGCTAAAAAGACCCACCAACAAATCCTGATATCTTGTAAAGCTAAGAAGGAAAATACAGACATCCCCAAGGGTAATGTTAAGGAAAAAATCATACTCAAGAGATTATTACTTCGAGCTAATACATCCGCGCTCAAATTAGACAGTAACAGAGTATCTAATTTAGGCATTGATTTCGACATCAAATACATGACAAAAGCTAAGCAAGCAACACCTACTAGAGGAGAAAAATCTAAAATATTAGCAGTAGCAAGCAAGACAAACAGAATTGCATTGAGCGATAACAAACTTGAAAACGACAATTTTCCAAAATAATCATGGGGAGTTAGGCTACCAAGAATAGCTCCTCCCAAGCTGACACATTCAATTAAAAATAGGGCTTGAGCATAGCTGAGATGGTAGATAGTATGGTCTAATAAGTAAAAGTGATAAATACCTCCAACAGCTCCTCCCAAAGTATTCATTACCAAAATGACAAGGATCATTTTAAACAATGATTTACTTTCTCTCTGCCTAAAGATATCATCCATGTCCGCATAGATTGCCTTAACTTGTTGAAGTAAACTAATCGACTCATTCTCTACCGTTACAGACAAGTGCGTCAGTTCTCTTCTATTTTTGAACAAAATAAGAGAAGATAGCAAAAAGAAACCAGCATTCACAATTGCAACAAAAGAAAAATTTTGATGGCTGGTTGTGAGTAACCACACTCCTAAGGCTTGACCTCCTAGATTTGATAAATAGGAAACAAACTGAGTAAAGGAATAAGCTTCATAGAGCTTATTTTCCGAAATATTATGCTGGATAATCGGCATACGAAGGCCTGCTGTATAATCTGATAAAATATCCGAACAGATATTAACCATACAGATAAAAGCAAACGTTACGAAGTTCTGGTCATGAATCACACTAGCAATCAAAAGAAATAGTAGACTTTGCACACAACCAACCCAGATAATTGTTCCTGCTTTATTTCGAGTATGATCAGCCTTAATCCCAACATAAAAAGTAAATAGGAAAGGTAAAATCGTAATTATATTCGCCATAAATACAGCTATATTTTTAAAGGGTAGACTCGCAGCGTAAACGATAAATACCAGATTATAAATATAAGCTCCACTTGAGCTCAAAAACCTTGATAAGGTCAGTATTCTAAATAAATGATGTCTTAAGAATAGTTTCATAACAGGCCTTTCTCACATTTCAAAGAGTATTCTATTGAATCCAGTCTAACAAAAAAAGCGGGGCTCCCCACTTTTTTGTAATATATTTTTTCTGAAAATAGAAACTCTAGCGCCTAGAAACTACTAATTATCAATCCATCTACAAGGCTATTTATTTTTCATCAGTCGATGTAACGAGAATATATTACAAATCTTTATTTGAAAGCTGATTTGCAAAATAGTTTTCATAGTATCTTGCACCACCTACATACTCTAAATCTTGTAAGATTGTAATGCCTCTCTGGATTTTTTCAAGACCCTTATTTTCTACATTAAAAATAGTATCATAATACCCTTTAGCAATCATATAAATGATTTTAAGATAAGCTTCAGATTCTGGTAAATCGCGGTTTTCAATCTGAAAGGTAAAATAGTCTGCTTTTAATTTATCCTTTTCCTCTATCGCTTTAAAGAGTCCATTAATTAAAATGGTATCAATAGCGACTTTGTTACTAGGTAAAGAGCCTAATAAATCCGTCTTTTGTAACATCTCCCTAGAATATTTAAAATAGAGGGGCAGAGGAAACAAAGTAGAAATCGTTGAAAATAGTTCTAATTCATAATTTCCCCAGATATCAATAGTAAAAAAATAGTCATAGAGAAAAGTCAGTTCTTCATCCGTTGCCCTTATTTCTGAAGCAAAAAACACAAGAAGGCTTTTGATACGAATCATTTGTAAAAGATAGCTCTTTTCACCACTTAATCTATACTTTTGAGTCGTCTCTTCATACAAGGAATGGAGAGAATCAATCCCTCCTCTGTCATATAAATCCCAGAGATTTTCTTGAAAAGCCAAAACCTTTTTCTGAGAAAAACCACGTACCAAGTACATAAATTCATTCAAATCAGAGTGGATGTTATCTAAGGCAGTAATCAATTTCATAGATGATAAGTCTGCTTCTCCACGCTCAAATTTGCTCAGCATGGAATAAGTAAACTCTCCTCCCGTCGCCTCCTGTAGAGATACATTCCGACTCTTTCTCAATTCTTTAAAAACTTCTCCCAGATTTTGCATATTGACTCCCCACAATTCTTAACTCTCTTACTCTTAAAAGTAACGGTTGATAGCAGCTAGTACAGAGAATTTTAAGTCTTGACTATAACGACAACTCCTATGAATGATGTACAGATTGCCTAGCTCTTTTTTATTTATGACTCAATTTCTTAGTCAAGAAATCTCCCAAGAATTGGATTGCAAAGATAATCAAAATGATAATGATGGTTGCCAAGATAGTTACATCGTGATTGTAGCGGTTAAATCCATAGGCGATGGCTACGTTACCGATACCACCAGCTCCAACCGCACCGGCCATAGCTGTTTCTCCAACAAGAGAAATCAAGGTCACAGTCGTCACACGGATCAAATCTGGAAGACCTTCTGATAGGTAAACACCTACGATATCCCAGAATGTCGCTCCGCTAGCTTGAGCCGCCTCAATGACACCACCATCTAGCTCAGCCAATACCACCTGTACTTGACGGGCAAAGAAGGCAAAGACTGCAAAAGATAGCGGTACGATAGCCGCATTTGGACCAATGCTTGTTCCTACGATTAGATGAGAGAAGGGTGACAAGACTGCCAAGAGGATGATGAAAGGAACCGCACGGAAAATAGAGGTGATTTTATCCAAAATCCAGAAAACGACTTTATTTTCCAAGACACCACCTGGCGCTGTCAAGACAAGGAAGAGACCTGCAACAAGCCCCAAGAAACCTCCGATGATGAAGGAAAGAACTGTCATATAAAGAGTTAGGTAGATGGCTGTTCCCCAGCCTGCTTGACCAGCCCAACCCATTTTATAGACATTTGGCAAATAGGTTTGAATCAATGATTCCATCTTACTGTCCTCCCTTCAATACTTTTAGTTGTACGCCTGCTTGACGAATGGCTTCTTGAGCACCTGCTAGCGCTGCTTTTTCACCTGACAAGACCACAACCAATTCTCCAACAGGAGTGCCGTCAAGGATTTCGATATTCCCATAGAGGATATTAGCTGTTACTTGGTAATGCTTGTACAATTCATTCAAAAGTGGCTCGTCTGTCGAAGCACCTGCATACTTGAGTTGCACTAAAAGACTGTTTTCAGACAAGTGTTCCACGATTTCTTGCTTCTCAATCTTGACCATGGCTTCGTCAATACCTGTAGCTGTTGAGATAAAGTCTTGAGTCAAGGGTTGTTTAGGGTCTGAGAAGATTTCAAGAACACTACCCTCTTCAATTAAATGCCCATCCTGCATAACTGCCACACGATTGGCAATATCTTTGACAATCTGCATTTCATGCGTAATCAAGACAACAGTCAAGCCTAATTTTTGGTTCAAATCTTGCAACAAGGCCAAAATCTGCTTGGTTGTCTTAGGGTCAAGGGCAGAAGTTGACTCGTCTGAAATTAAGATTTTTGGATCATTTGCCAAAGCACGCGCAATGGCCACACGCTGCTTTTGCCCTCCAGATAGTTGTGAAGGGTAGTTTTCAGCACGGTCTGCCAAGCCAACCAAGTCCAACAACTTAGCTACTTTAGCCTTCTTTTCTTCCTTGCTGAGTCCAGAATGTTTAAGGGCAAAGGCTACATTCTCCTCTGCTGTCTTTTGGCTCATCAGGTTAAAATGCTGGAAAATCATTCCGATATCCTGACGTTTACGACGCAACTGCTCGGCCGTCAAGGTCACCTTGCCATCAAAAATCACATCGTCGTCAATGGTAATTTTCCCTGCAGATGGCTTTTGCAAAAGGTTAATCACCCGTACAAGGGTTGATTTCCCTGCTCCAGAATATCCAACGATTCCGTAGATATCCCCTTCTTGGATGTGAATGGTCACATCCTTGACCGCTGTGATGGTTCTCTTCTTCTGATGAAAAGTCACATCGATCTGATCTAACTTGATAATATCTCTACTCATAGCTTCTAATCAGCTCCTCTACTAATTCAATATGGGTGTAATAATCGGCGATTCGCACATTTTCATCTCCACCGTGGTCCCGGCTATTAGCATTTCCTAGACCGAAGGCCACCATTGGCACCTCTAGGGCGTCAAATACCGTATGCATAGGCCCAGTGCCTGCTGTAGTCGGCAAGACTGAAACGCCCTGTGGATAGAATTTCTTGGCCAACTCGATTACATTGAGAATGGCCGGCGCGCTCATATCGCTTCGATAGCTCATCTCTCCCAAGGTATAGTATAATTCTACCTTATCAAAGCCATTTTTGTCTAGCTGTTTCCGAATTTTTTCCAGAACATCATGCGGTTCTAGGCCAGGAACCAAACGAACTTCTAACTTAGCACTAGCTTCTGCAGGCAAAATCGTTTTAACCCCTTGCCCTTGGTAACCTGACTGAATCCCTTCGATATTAAGGGCTGGCTCGAAAAAGAAACGTTTTAGGAAGGCAGCGCGTTCCTCTTGTAAAAGAGGCAATTCTAAACCATAAATCTGGCTGATTTCCCCAGGATTGCGTTGGGCATAAGTATCCACCAATGCCAATTCCCGTTCATTTGGCTCATGTACTTTTTCGTATAAACCTTCAACCAAGATACGGCCATCTGCGGCACGAAGAGACTGTAAGGCTTGAAGGAGGTACCACGGGGCTGATTCCACAACCCCACCATAACTAGAGTGGATATCGACATCAGCGCTTTTTACCTTGGCATCAAAGGTCACAATCCCCTTATTTCCACCAGAAATTTCCAGCTGTTCCAAGGCATTTTTGGTCCCTTGTTCCCAGACCAACAAATCTGCCCCACGGAGTTTATCCGCATGTTTTTCCAGATACTTATCTAGGTCTGTTGAAGCCGATTCCTCCGCTCCCTCCATGATAAAACTAATGTTGACAGGCAGGTCATCATGGTGCTGCATATATTTTCTCAAAGCACTCAAACGAGCCGTGATATGACCCTTGTCGTCATCAACCCCACGTCCATACATGAAGCCATTGCGGACTGAAAGAGTAAAAGGATCCTCTGTCCACACCTGATCCCCATCTGCTGGCACAGTGTCATAGTGGTTATAGAAAATCAAGGTCTTGGCATCTGGACGCGAACTCTTGAAATGTGCCATGACAAAGGGCGCCGTATAAGTATCATCAATCTCCACTTCAGCCCCAACGCGCTTGAAAATCTCACCCAGATAGGTTGCGACTTCCTTAAGTCCAACCTGCTGGGCAAAAACTGATTTCTTAGAAATCAAGGTACGTAAAACCTCAAAATAATGCTGGGCTACATGATCCTTTTCAAATTTTTCGATCTGTTCTTGTTCGCTAGGAAAAACCATATTCTCTCTACCTTTCTATGAACGAATAGTCTTCTTTACAATCCATGCTCTATACAAAAGCAAGAGGTGGAATTTTCTCTCCCACCTCCCTGTTTCTTATTACCAAACTGGTTGATCCAAACCGTCTGATGTTTCTTCGATCACTTTTTTCACTTCATCTGTGTGGTAAGCTGCGATCACTTTCTTGATAGCATCAGCCTTAGGTGATGATTCCCAATCTTTTTTCGCAACGATGATGTTGTACCATTGTTTTGAGTTTTCATCAGCTTGTTCTTTGAAAAGTGCTTTCTTGTAGTCCAATTTTGCTTCTGTAACAAAGGTATTGTTTACAACGGCAGCGTCAACTGATGACAATGAACGAGCTGTTTGGCTAGCGTCCAATTCAGTGATTTTCAAGTTCTTTGGATTTTCTTTGATGTTAGCAACTGTTGCAAGAGCAGTTCCTGACACGTCCAATTTAATCAAGCCAGCTGATTGAAGCAAGTAAAGCGCACGGCTTTCGTTTGTAGCGTCGTTCGGTACAGCGATTTCTCCGTTTGCTGGGATGTCTTCTACTTTAGTGTACTTGTTGTCACTTCCATTCAAACCTGAGTAAAGGCGAATTGGAGAGATGTAAGTATCTGCAATCGCTACAAGGTCTTTTCCGTTTTCTTTGTTCCAGTTGTTCAAGAAGTTATAGTGTTGGAAAGCGTTCAAGTCTACTTCACCATCAGCAGTTGCCTTGTTTGGTTGTGAGTAGTCTGTGAACTCTGTAAATTCCAAGGTAATTCCGTCTTTTTTAACCAATTCTTGGATTTTGTCCCAACGTTTTTCTTCAGAACCGCTACGGTTAACAGTTGCGATTTTGATAGTTGTTGCATTGTCTGCTTTCTTTTCTGAGTTTCCGCAAGCTGCAAGAGCCAAACCTGCGACTGCAGCAAGGGCTGCTACACCAAGCCATTTTTTAATTTTCATGATTCTTTCTCCTTAAAAATAATACCGTACTAGTATCTCACAATTTATTTGATTTCACAAATTGTTATTAGATAGTCAGATATATAGTTTAAAACTATATCCTTAAAAACTGAGAAATCATCCACCTTATTCAGAATGGATGATTTCAAAAAATTATTTAATATCAGCTTCTGCTGGTAGGTAAGTGTCTCCGAAGAATTGTTTAGACAATTTTTCAAGAGTTCCGTCTTTGTAGAGTTCTTGGATACGTTTGTCTACAAATGATTTCAACTCATCTTGACCTTTAGCAAGAAGTGGGTAAACGTAAGGCTGTTGGTCGCTTGGAAGTTCGATAACTTTCAAGTTGTCCAAACCTTGGTCCTTGATGACTGTTTCAACACCGATTTTATCAAAAATCTTGTAGTCAAACTGGCCATCGCTCAAGCGTCCCATGATTTGTTGGAAGTCCGCTTTAGTATACTTTAGGACAGTTGGATTATCTGAATGTTGTTTGTTGTAGTCTTCTAGCTGTTTAGCTGATGTTGTCCCTTGAACAACTTCTGTTGATTTTCCACCGATATCATCAAGCGATTTAATGCTAGGGTCATCTTTTTTCACTACAAGAACGTTAGGGTTTTTAGCAGTTGGAGCTGCATAAAGGTATTTTTCAGCACGTTCTTTAGTGTAGCTGATGTTGCTAACAGCCATATTGTAACGGTCAGCATCAAGTCCTGCAAAGACACCTGACCACTCTGTCTTCTCAAACTTGACATCATATTTGTCAGAATCTTTAAAGATAGCGCGAACCACTTCAATTTCGTAACCAGTCAATTCGCCATTTTCTTCATAGTTGAATGGTTTTGGTGTAGCATTAGTTGCAACGATAATTTCTTTCTTGCTAGCTACTTCTCCTTCTTTCTTAGCACCACCTGAGCAAGCTGCTAGTACACCTGCAGCAACAAGCCCTAGGGCAGCAAGAGATGAGTATTTAACGATTTTTTTCATGTCATTTCCTCCAAAATAGAATACCTTATAATCTTAACAGAAAAAGACCATTTGCGCCATTATATGATATCTATATCTGTGATAGGTTTTCTTTATGGCTGATTTATACTCAATGAAAATCAAAGAGCAAACTAGAAAGCTAGCCGCAGGCTGTACTTGAGTACGGTAAGGCGACGCTGACGTGGTTTGAAGAGATTTTCGAAGAGTATTAAAAGACCAAACGCAAGAGTGCAATTAAGACCACTCCAAAGAGAACTGTTCCGACTAGATTGCGATAACGAAAGGCTACCCAAGCTGTTGGAAAGACTGCTAAGAAATCCAGCCATTTGATTTGAGGAAGGCTCCCAACCTTACCTGTCACTACACTTGAAAGAATCAAGGCAAAGATAATAGAAACGGGCAAGAATTTCAAAAAACGCTCAACGATAGCAGGCAAGCCCTTATACTTGACTAAGATGAAGGGAATGATACGGGGAATCCAGGTCACCAAGCCAGAGAAAATAACTGCTAACAAAAGATACTTACTGACCATCTAACACCACCCCCATGCTACAACCAAGTAGCGTCGCAAACAGAACAGCTAGAGACTGAGACACCACTGTCAAGAGTAAAAAGAAGGATACCGCAACAACTGCTAGGATAATGAGCAGATTGCGGACTGGAATCCGTCTTTGCATAATCTGGAATTGCGAAGCAAAAATTCCGATAAACATCCCAACCAAAGCAAAGTCTAGCCCAAAGATTTCTGGATTTGGTAGCAGACCACCTAGAGCCGTTCCAACCACTGTTCCCACAAACCAAGCCACATAGCTGTTGAGATTGTTTCCGTGCATCCACATCGGATTGACCTTGTCTGTATGGGCCAATTCGCCCATCAAAACGCCGTAGGTCTCATCTGTCAAGAGACTAGACATACCAATATTTTGCCAGAGACTGGTATGACGGAAATAGGTCGATGCGTGTAAGCTCAGCAAAAAGAGACGCAAATTAATCAAAAAGACCGTCATAGCAATAGCTGCCACGGGCGCCTGAACCGCAATCAAGGCCAACATGGCAAACTGGGCGCTCCCAGCATAAACAAAGAGGCTCATCAAGCCCATCTCAACAGGTGTCACATAGGGCGCACCGATAATCCCACAGGCCAGGCCGATACTGACATAACCAAGGGCCGTTGGCATAGCTGCCTGCGCCCCCTCCCAAAATCCTTTTTCTTTCATCTTTCTCCTCATATTGTCTTAATAGGTGGGCTGAAAAGGCTCCAGCCATAGCATGGACTATTATAACACATTCAGGAAAGAGAAAAAAGTCTGCTGATTGTAATCAGACAGACTCCATTTTATTCTTATTTAATCTTGAAGAATTGAACAATTGCCACAATACCTTGATAAATAAAGACAAAGGCAATGGTGTAACTAATATAGAGACCGGTCATCAATGGGTGTCCCATCAGGATTAAACCTGCTACGATTCCTAAAATCCCCATCCAAACTAGAGGGGTACCTACCGATTTATCCGTCTTACGAACCTTGAAACCAACGATAGTTTTTGTAATACCATTTGTCAAGGCCCATAAAGAAATGATAAATGGTACAAATGTTACCATTTCAATAAAGCTACCTGAGAATAAGGTAAGAGCGAGGATGAGGGTAACAATTCCTCCAAATAAATTCCAGCCATGCTTTTCTTCTGATTTGAAGTATTGTACAATCTCAGAAATCCCTTGAACTGCAAATACAAGTGCAAACAAGAAAGTCATGGAAGCCAAGCTAATAAGAGGATGTGCAAACATATTAAAACCTGCAAAAACTGCAAAAATACCCGCAATTAGTAACAACCATTTCCAAATTTTCGACATTATTTTTCTCCTTTTTTAGAGGAATCTTCCTCTAGTATTCCATAAATCATCATATCCAAAACCTGTGATAATTGATGTTCATATCCTGAAACCAAGTTAGATAGAGGTCTGATTTCCCTGAAAAATTATGATACAAAACTCCTTTGGCAATACCATCCACTTTACAAAGTTCATTGATGACAAAACCTTGATAGCCTTTTGTAGCAAATTCAAACAAAGCAGCGGTAATGATTTTCTCTCTTCGTAGTCTTGTTTTTTCTTCTTTTCTCATGTATTTACCTCTACATTTTTTAATTATAAACCGATTGGTCTAAAATGTCAAGCAACTTTCTCAAAAATTTAACAGTCTGCTGATTGTAGCCATCATAAACAGACTGGAATCCAGTCTCAAACATATAATATACACATTCTTCGCTAAATGTTTTCACGGATATTCAAGAGTATGATAAAGGCAGCTAGAAGAAATAGCAATAAAACAAAGCTAACTGCCAGAGTTCCAAAGCTAGTAGCAATGGTTACCAAAGCTATTGTAAATAAGCTAGGTAAAACAACTGTAATGGCGCCGATAGAGGATTGAACTGCTCCCATTGACTCCTCAGGTATTTGTTTAAAAATGAGTTCCTGTAATCGAGGAGAGAGGATACCTGCGAAAAAGGCATCCAAGGCACTAAAGATAAGAATCCAGTCAAAACGAACTGCCACAAAGCCAACTAAAAGGAGTAATTGGATAATAAGCGAGGCATATAGGGCTAGTTTTATGGAGATTGTATTCTTCAGATAGCCACTCACAAGGCTTCCGACAATAAGGGCTGACAATTCAAGGGTGGATAACAAGGCAAGAGATTGACCTGTTTGTAAATTCAAAAAGGGCTGATTCCTCAAAAACAGAGTAGAAACAGGAACTGTAACATTTATCACTGCTTGACTAATAGAGATAATAAACAAAACCAAGAGCACCTTATTCATATTCCATATCAATTTTGATGATTGGAGCAGATGCTGGCAAAAGGATTTTACAGAGAGTCCTTCTTGATAGCTAATCGTTTTTTCTACTTTCAAGAGGTCTGTTTTTATGAAAAGAATACCTAAAAATGCGATTAAAAAGGTCAGAGCATTCAGTAAGGAAATAGACTGGATAGATAGAATACCTAGTAAGACTCCTCCTAGAATATTACTGATTGTTTTCACTAAACTAACAGTTGACTGTTTAAATCCAATAGCTTCTGCCAGATGGTCTTGCCCAATAATTCTAATGAAAATCGGAGTGAGCATGGCGCCTGAAAAATAACTCAATGTGTCAGATAAGAGGTTAATCAGACAAATAAATGCTACTAATAACAAGGAAAAGGACTGCCCTGAAAGTGATAAAGAAACGATAGAGTAAAGCAAAAATTTTGCAAAACTAATCATTGTATATTTTAGGACACGATGATGTTGAAAATCCGCCAAAACTCCCAGAAAGATTTGCAGAACTTGAGGAAGGGTTTCTGAAATCGTGATCAGTAAAATCGCCAAAGGGGCAAAAGATGCATCTGCCACATAATTCAAAAAGGCCAGATAAAAAATCGTATCCCCAACCGTTGAAATCCACTGGTTGATGGTTAATTGCCTAAAATCTCTATTTTGAAGAAATACTTTCATCACAACTCCTTTTTGAATTCAAATGGGAATCTTTCCCCAAGGATAGACCACGATACTACTAACAACCAAAATTACAGTAACATCAAAAGCTGACCAATGCCATTGTAGACTATATGCAATCCAATAGGCCAATAAATTGACTTTGTTACTCTAAATAAGACTGCAAATATAAGGCCGCCACCCATATAGTAGACAAAGTCTGTCAAGACCCAACCATGACTACTAATGTGCAAGATTCCAAATAATATAGCTGATCCGAGTACATCCAGTCCCCATTTCTTCCCTTTTTCCAGAGCAGTCATCACTAATCCACGATAAATCATCTCTTCAAAAATGGGGCCTGCAATCACAGGATAAAAAAAATACATCAAAAATGCCGTAGCTCCTGTAAAAGTAGGAGCAGCATGTTGATAAGAAATTTCATTTCGAGTAGGTGGAAAAATAAAAAATGTAACAAAATTCCAAATAACAAAAGCAAGAAGAGCTAGAAAAGAATAGAAAAGATAGGACCCTTTAAACTTTCTACTATTGATTTGTTGCCATCTCCCTGACTTAGTCATAGCAAAAAAAGCAAGAAGAACTACAAGAAAATTCAACATCATATCCGACAAATAGTAGGCAAAGTCAGATAGACCAGTAACAAGGTTGCTGCGTAAAACTAGACCACTGAACTTCTGGTCAGCAATAACTAGTAGAAAAGCTATAAACAAGTAGTAGCGTGAGATTATCTTTTTCATTCTATTTTCTCCTATACTATGAAATAAAGATAGTATAACACGAAAATTGGCTTATTTTAAAAAATCGCATATTTGACATTTTTGCTTATAAAAATTTCAGATTTGCGATTTTGGTATATTTGATTATTTCACTGGTATAATAAAGTTATCACTAATTAAGGAGTGGAGCAACTATGAAAAAACAAATTTTAACATTATTGACAATCGTTGCTGAGATTATTATCATTTTCCCGTTTCTAACTAATCGATAAGTTCTTTGTATTGCTGAAAACGCAATGCGAAGAGGGCTGTTAATTGTGGATTTTCTAATACTTGCAGAGATTGGATAAAGTGTTCAATCTCTTTTTGATTGTTTCCTTTGGTTTGAAGGAAAATACTCATTTTCTTTAAAAATTGCCTCAATACTTTTTCAAAAACATCGTATGGACGAAGCATACTCTCCAGCTCAGCTTCAAAGATTGGGATGTAAGAGAAAAGTTTGCGCTCCATGAGCTCTGATATAATATTCAGAAATCCACTTTTCATATACAGTCTATTATGTACCAACTCTTTAAATTCCTTAGATTTCTCAAGTAAAGTGGTTGATAAAAATATCAAATCTTGATTGCTCAAGAAAGGCATGGTATTACAGAATATATAGAGTTCAAACCAGGTCCAAGACTCAATAGCGTAGAGGTAGGTAGTTAAAAACTCGCTATCCTCCTCTGCTAGCGGATAGCTTTTATCTAAGGAATGGATAGCATCTTTAATCACAATGGCATTCAAACGACGATAGGTCTCTGCCATCTGTTCTTGCTTGATTTTCTCCAACAGTTGCTCTAAGCCAGCGATATCTTGGTGGGCAAAGCGATCCACAACCTTTCTGCCAAATCGCATATGTGGAGATTCTTGATAGTTGTTGAGTTTGTGCCCAAATTCATCAAAGGTCACATTGATCCCTTGGATAGCTAGGATTAGCTTGTCCGCAGATAGCATAGACTGCCCTAGTTCAAACTTGGACAACTGAGAAGCTGTTAGTCCCTCACAGGCCACATCTGACTGCTTGAGTTTTCTCGCCAAGCGCAATTCCTTGTAAAATTCCCCCAATTCCATTCTCTCAATCATCTGACTACCTCCTAGCTTTTGCATATTATATCATTATTTTTATGGTTTTGTCAAAATATTCTGACATTTAAGAGAGCAAAAAAGCCAGCCTTAAGCTGACTCCTTATTCCATGGTATCAAAAGCGAGACTTGGTTTGGCATTGAGGTCCAAGTTTGCAAAGTTTTCTTTGTTCCACTCGCTGACGCTGGCATAGGCAATCATTCCTGCATTGTCTCCGCAGAGTCGCAGAGGTGGGATGATGACATTGACATCTGTGATTTCAGCCGCTAGGCGTTCTCTGAGACCTTTATTGGCTGCCACACCACCTGCCACGACAAGAGTTTTAACAGGGTATTTCTCCAAAGCCTTCTTGGTTTTTGCCATGAGAATATCCAGGACAGCTGCTTGGAAGGAAGCACACAAAGCCTCTGTGGACAAGCTTTCTCCCTTTTGCTCGGCATTGTGGTGAAGATTGATAAAAGCCGATTTCAAACCTGAGAATGAAAACTCCAGATTATCTTCCTTAATCATGGCACGAGGAAAATCATAAATATCCTGTCCCTGATGAGCTAGCTCATCAATCTCACGACCGGCAGGATAGGTCAAGCCCATGACACGGCCAACCTTATCATAAGCCTCACCAACCGCGTCATCTCGCGTTTCCCCAACAATCTTGTAGTCACCAGCCTCCGAAACATAAACCAACTCTGTGTGTCCACCGCTGACCAAGAGGGCTAGCAAGGGAAACTCCAAAGGCTCCACACTCTGAGCTGCCATGAGGTGGCCAGCCATGTGATTAACAGGAATCAGTGGAAGTCCGTGAGCCCAAGCAAAGGCCTTGGCAGCTGACAAACCAACTAGCAAGGCTCCGACCAAGCCTGGTCCGTAGGTAACCGCCACAGCTGTCACATCCTCTTCGGTAATCCCTGCTTCTGCCAATGCCTCCTCGATACAGGCTGTAATGACCTCGACATGGTGACGACTAGCCACTTCCGGCACTACGCCGCCAAAACGTTTGTGACTCTCAATTTGACTGGCAATGACATTGGACAAGAGCTCATCGTCGTTTTTCAAGACGGCAACACTGGTCTCATCACAGGATGTCTCAAATGCTAAAATATATCTATCCTTCATCTATTTCTCTCTTCATGATGATGGCGTCCTCGACTGGGTCATGGTAGTAGGCCTTTCGCTCAGCGATGACTGCCATCTTTTCTTTCTTGTAAAATGCTTGCGCTCTTTGATTTGACTTTCTAACTTCGAGAAAAATCTCCTTGTCTGTCGGCAATTGAGCAAACAAGGTCGAGGCAATCCCCTGACCCTGATAGGCTCCTTTAACAGCGATTTGCAGGACTTCTGCCTCAAAGATATTTTCCTGCACAGCTAGAAAGCCAATCACTTCTGCCCCATCATAAGCCAGAGCATACCAAGTCTGGTCTTGGGACAGGTCTGCTTGGATTTGTTCCAGAGTCCAAGGACTGACTGGGTAAACAGTTACCATGACAGCGTAGATGGCTTGAGCCAAGTCAGGCTGTTGTTGGATTCGTTTGATTTCTATCATAGGCGTTTAATGTAAGACTCGCCAGACTCGGTGTGATTCTTGAGCCAGTTTTCCTCAGCCTCAACACGTTTGAGGTAGTTCGGCACAAAATCATGCAAGGAGTCTGCTTCCTTGTCCCAAGCCAAAAGAGCAAGATTAGCTGCATTTGGCAGGGTTTCTTTGTAATTAGTCCTTGGCAAGTGTTCTTGAATCTGCTCCACAAAGGGGGCAACTTCTCCGACAAAGGTAACCTGACTAGCCCCCTTGATTAACTCAATCACTCGCTCAAAGGGTAAGTGCGCTTCTGGCATGACAGACTTAGCATTTTCATAAAATCCTGCATAAACATTGTTGCGACGCGCATCCATCAAAGGAACGAACAAACCTTCTTGTTGGTAGGGCACCAAAGCCAAGAGGCTAGACATACCAACCAACTCAATGTTCAGAGTATGAGCAAGTGTCTTAGCAGTTGCTACCGCAATTCGCAAACCTGTGTAGCTACCTGGCCCTTCCGCCACCACGATTCGGTCCAAATCCTTGGGCGTCCAATCCAAACTTGCCATCAAAAAATCAATGGCTGGCATGAGGGTAATACTGTGATTTTTCTTGATATTAATCGTCGTCTCGGCAAGAACCTGCTTGTCCTCTAAAATAGCTAGAGAAAGAGCCTTGCTAGACGTATCAAAAGCTAATACTTTCATAACACATTCCTATCTTTTTGTCTGCTTACTATTATACTACAAAAACTGGCACATGGGAATTTTCTTTATCCCCAAACAAAAATGCCCCAGCATAAGCAGGGCATCTAAGCATTTAATCCAAAATAAAATACAAACCAAACGACATAGGTTACGAGGAGGAGAAAAAGCGAGTAGAGAGTCACAAAGGTAATTTTCCACAAGAACTTGGTTTGTCGTCGTTCCAGTTTGGCAAATAGAAGATTCCCCGCATAAACGCAAGCAACAAAAACAATAAAAGCTACCAAGCGAACTCCGATAGCAAAAGAAAATAAGTTATACATAGGGCAGCCTCCTTGACTTAAAATCTATATGGAATTATGACAAGCGATAAAAATCATTTCCATTATCAAGATAACATATTTTCTTTATTTTTACAAACGCTTACCTTTGAGTGCTTATATGACTTTCTCGTTTCCGTCTTTTACTAATTTTTCATTTTGTGGTATAATTGAAATAATTGTAACGAATCAAGGTCAATCTAGACACAAATTGGAATGAAATCAAGCAAATCTATGCTAAAAGTTTGGAATAAGCTGACCTGTAAATAGAAAGGAACTATATGATTTACAAAGTTTTTTATCAAGAAACAAAAGAACGTAGCCCACGTCGTGAAACTACACGCGCACTTTACCTAGACATCGATGCCAACTCAGAACTTGAGGGCCGTATCGCTGCTCGCCAACTTGTCGAAGAAAATCGCCCAGAGTACAATATCGAGTATATCGAACTCTTGTCTGACAAATTGCTAGATTACGAAAAAGAAACTGGCGCCTTCGAAATCACGGAGTTCTAATATGGCCTATACTCTTAAACCTGAAGAAGTTGGCGTTTTTGCCATCGGTGGTCTGGGAGAAATCGGGAAAAACACATACGGAATTGAATACCAAGACGAGATTATCATCGTAGATGCTGGGATTAAATTCCCAGAAGATGATTTGCTGGGTATCGACTACGTCATTCCTGATTACTCATACATCGTGGACAATATCGACCGCGTCAAGGCTGTTTTGATCACACACGGACACGAGGACCACATCGGTGGGATTCCTTTCCTACTCAAGCAAGCAAATGTCCCTATCTACGCTGGACCACTTGCCTTGGCTTTAATCCGTGGAAAACTCGAAGAACACGGCCTCTTGCGCAACGCCAAACTTTACGAAATCAACCACAACACTGAGTTGACCTTTAAAAATCTCAAGGCAACTTTCTTTAGAACCACTCACTCTATTCCAGAGCCTTTAGGGATTGTCATTCATACTCCTCAAGGAAAAATCGTCTGTACAGGTGACTTCAAGTTCGACTTCACTCCAGTTGGAGAACCTGCGGACTTGCACCGTATGGCTGCCCTTGGTGAAGAAGGCGTACTCTGTCTCCTATCTGACTCGACAAATGCAGAAGTGCCAACCTTTACCAACTCTGAAAAAGTCGTTGGCCAGTCCATCATGAAGATTATCCAAGGCATCGAAGGACGCATCATCTTTGCATCCTTTGCCTCAAATATCTTCCGTCTCCAGCAAGCAACAGAAGCTGCTGTTAAGACTGGACGTAAGATTGCGGTCTTTGGTCGCTCTATGGAAAAGGCCATTGTCAACGGAATCGAACTTGGTTACATCAAAGCTCCTAAAGGAACCTTTATCGAGCCAAATGAAATCAAAGACTATCCTGCAGGCGAGGTTCTGATCCTCTGTACAGGTAGTCAGGGTGAGCCAATGGCAGCTCTCTCTCGTATCGCCAACGGAACCCACCGTCAGGTACAACTCCAACCCGGAGATACTGTCATCTTCTCTTCTAGCCCAATCCCTGGAAACACTACTAGCGTCAACAAGCTGATTAACATCATTTCTGAAGCTGGTGTCGAAGTTATCCACGGTAAAGTGAACAATATCCATACATCTGGACACGGTGGTCAGCAAGAGCAAAAACTTATGCTCCGCTTGATTAAGCCAAAATACTTCATGCCTGTCCACGGTGAATACCGCATGCAAAAAGTCCACGCTGGACTAGCAGTGGATACTGGTGTCGAGAAGGACAATATCTTTATCATGAGCAATGGTGATGTTCTTGCTCTTACTGCTGACTCAGCTCGTATCGCAGGTCATTTCAACGCCCAAGACATCTATGTCGATGGAAATCGTATCGGTGAAATCGGTGCAGCTGTCCTCAAAGATCGTCGTGATTTATCTGAGGACGGTGTCGTTCTAGCAGTCGCAACTGTTGACTTCAAGTCTCAGATGATTCTGTCTGGCCCAGATATCCTCAGCCGAGGCTTTGTCTACATGAGAGAGTCTGGTGATTTGATTCGCCAAAGCCAGCGCATCCTCTTCAATGCGATTCGTATCGCACTGAAAAATAAGGACGCCAGCGTGCAATCTGTCAATGGTGCCATTGTCAACGCCATTCGACCATTCCTCTATGAAAATACAGAACGTGAACCGATTATTATCCCAATGATCCTCACACCAGATGAAGAATAAATCATAAAACAGCCCCGTTTTCGGAGCTGTTTTTCTCTATGCTTTCTTTTCTTGATTTTTAGAAATACTACGATTTTTACCTTCAAGATACACCATCAAAATAGAAATGTCTGCTGGGTTTACTCCCGAAATACGGCTGGCTTGGCCGATGGTTTCTGGATTGATGAGTTTGAACTTCTGACGGGCTTCGGTTGCGATAGAATCAATGTCGTCCCAATCAATATTGGCTGGAATGCGTTTTTCTTCCATGCGTTTCATCTTGGCAACCTGGTCCATAGCTTTGGAAATATAGCCTTCGTACTTGATTTCTGTTTCAATCAATTCGATAATCTTGTCATCCAAGTCCTCTGCAGCTGGTCCGATGAAAGCCACCACATCTTGGTAAGAAACTTCTGGACGGCGAAGGAATTCCTTGGCTGTCACTGCATCTGTCAACGGCTTGAAGCCCATCTCCTCAACCTTAGCATTGGTTTCCTTGACTGGCTTGAGTTTGATGCTGTCTAGGCGCTTCATCTCATTGTCAAATTGATTTTTCTTGATTTCAAAACGAGCCCAGCGTTCATCATCCACAAGGCCAATCTCGCGTCCCATCTCTGTCAAACGCATATCAGCATTGTCATGGCGAAGAATGAGACGGTATTCAGCACGACTGGTCAAGAGACGGTAGGGTTCAATGGTTCCCTTGGTCACCAAATCGTCAATCATCACACCGATATAACCGTCACTGCGCTTCAAAATCAACTCAGGCTTGCCTTGGATTTTCAGAGCCGCATTGATCCCAGCGATAATCCCTTGGCCAGCAGCTTCTTCATAACCTGATGTTCCATTTGTCTGACCAGCAGTGAAAAGTCCTGAGATTTTCTTGGTTTCCAGAGTCGCACGCAACTGGTGTGGCAAGACCATGTCATACTCAATGGCATAACCTGTTCGCATCATCTCAGCATTCTCCAACCCTTTGATAGAATGAACCAACTCACGCTGTACATCCTCAGGCAGACTGGTTGAAAGTCCTTGGACATAGACTTCCTCTGTATTGCGCCCTTCTGGCTCAAGGAAGAGTTGGTGGCGTTCCTTGTCCGCAAAGCGCACAATCTTATCCTCAATCGATGGGCAGTAACGAGGTCCCACTCCCTTGACCACACCTGTAAACATAGGCGCACGGTGGAGGTTGTTTTGGATAATCTCATGACTGGTACCATTGGTGTAGGTCAACCAGCATGGCACTTGGTCCTTGACATAATCCTCATCACGTGAAGTGTATGAGAAGTGATTCGGTGCTTCGTCCCCTGGCTGAATCTCTGTCACATCGTAATTGATAGAAGAAGCCTTGACACGTGGAGGAGTTCCTGTCTTGAAACGACCGATTTCGAGGCCTAGTTCCTTGAGATTGTCAGCAAGGTTAATAGAAGCTAGGCTGTGGTTAGGACCTGATGAATACTTAAGGTCTCCAATGATAATTTCCCCTCGGAGGGCTGTTCCTGTCGTCACGATAACAGCCTTGGCAGCATATTCTTGATGGGTCGCTGTACGTACACCGACAACCTTGCCATCTTCAACCAAAATCTCATCAATCATAGTCTGACGAAGGGTCAGATTTTCTTGATTTTCAACTGTCTTGCGCATCTCCTTAGAGTAAAGCTCCTTGTCAGCCTGCGCACGAAGGGCACGAACGGCAGGACCCTTACCTGTGTTGAGCATCTTCATCTGGATGTAAGTCTTGTCAATGGTCTTAGCCATCTCGCCACCGAGGGCATCAACTTCACGCACAACGATTCCCTTGGCAGAACCACCGATAGAGGGGTTACAAGGCATGAAAGCCAGCATTTCAATGTTGATGGTCGCAAGCAAGACCTTACACCCCATACGGCTAGCTGCTAGGGATGCTTCTACCCCAGCGTGTCCCGCACCAATTACAATAATATCGTATTCTTCAGTAAAATGATATGTCATACTTCTCTCCTATTCCTCAAGATGAATGTGTCGCAGTTGGTCGTTCCAATCGGGTAAGGCTGTTTTTAAAAAGGCTGGAACTAGATTGATACCCTCAAGCTTGTCTATGTCAATCCATTCACAGGGCTGCCTTTTCTCATCTTCCTGCATGGTCAACGGAGCATCTTCCAGTAAGTCTACCAAATAATGAAATTCGATGTTGTGATAGTATACACCGTCCTGTTCAAAACGATTTTCAACCACAAAAGCTAGCTGCCCAGCTTGAGCTTTGACACCCAGTTCTTCCCTCACTTCACGGACTACCGCGTCTTCCGTTCTTTCATTGACTTGAATCGCACCGCCGATAGTGTAATACTTGCCCTTGTCTTTGGTAACTAGAAGCTTGCGATTTTGGAGAATCAAGGCTGTCGCCCGAACTCCAAAAACCGTATTTCCTACTTTTGTCCGAAAGTCTTGCTGAGTCATTCTTGTCCTTTCCCTTAAACGACACAAAAACAGTCAAAACTCCAAAGAAGTGCAGGACAAAAAAGCCTGCAACATCCATGAGCTTTGACCATCATTTCTATTGCTTTTATTATTGTAGCAAATTGAGAAAATTTGTCAATCTAAATGTACTGACAAACTTGTCCATCGCGGTAGGCATTGTCAATCAAACCGCCACCTAGACACTCTTCGCCATCGTAAAAGACAACTGCCTGACCTGGCGTGATAGCGCGTTGAGGTTCTGCAAAGATGACTTCCGCCTTATCTCCTTTGACATGTACTGTCACCTTAGAGTCGGGCTGACGGTAGCGGAATTTAGCCGTACATTCTAGCGTAAACTCCTCTGGCATCTCACGAGTAAAGTGAACTTGACTGGCTTCTAAACTTGTTGACATGAGCGAATCATGGTAGAAACCTTGGCCTACATAGAGGATATTCTTGCTTAGATCTTTTCCGACAACGAACCAAGGAGCATTGTCACCGCCGTGTTGCCCACCGATACCGAGACCGCCACGCTGACCAATCGTATAATACATCAGACCTGCATGCTCACCCATATCGCGACCATCCACAGTCATCATGCGACCTGGCTGAGCTGGCAGGTAGTTGCTAAGAAAGTTTTTAAAGTTCTTTTCTCCGATAAAACAAATCCCTGTCGAATCTTTCTTCTTAGCAGTCGCAAGGCCTGCTTTTTCTGCTAGTTTTCGAACTTCAGGCTTTTCCAAATGTCCCAAGGGGAACATAGTTTTTTGCAGTTGTTCTTGCGAAAGTTGGCTGAGGAAATAGGTCTGGTCCTTGCCATTGTCCACGCCTCGAAGCATGTGAACTGTCCCGTCCTCATCACGCGCCACTCGGGCATAATGCCCAGTAGCTACATAGTCTGCCCCCAAGGTCATGGCATAGTCCAAAAAGGCCTTAAATTTGATTTCCTTGTTGCACATAACATCTGGATTTGGCGTGCGCCCTGCACGGTATTCCGCTAGGAAATACTCGAAAACGCGGTCCCAGTACTCTTTTTCAAAATTGACAGAGTAGTAAGGAATGCCGATCTGGTCTGCTACCGCAGCCACATCCTTGTAATCTTCGGTCGCCGTACAAACGCCGTTTTCATCTGTGTCATCCCAGTTCTTCATGAAGATACCGATCACATCGTAGCCCTGCTCCTTGAGAAGAAGAGCCGTCACCGACGAATCAACACCACCACTCATCCCCACGACAACACGTGTTTTAGAGTTATCACTCATGGTAAGTCTCCCATCTATTCGTTTATTCACGATTGAAGGTCGTGTGTGCTTCACGATTGAAGGTCGCTTGAGCAGTATTCATTATAACATGCTTGGTTAGAGAAGACAAGAAAGAGGCTGATAATCTGCCAACCTCTTTCATAAAATAATCAATCCTTCAACAAAATCCATTGTTGAAATGCTGTTCTTAACCATTGATAGCTCAGATTTCCCAGAATAGAGCTGTCCTAACTATCGAACAGATTAAATCCATACATATCCACGCAATTCTACGTTTAGAATTACCATAAAATAAATGTTTTAGGGATATTCTAAGTCTTTTACTGCTTAAAATTTTACGTTCAGAAGGATTTTAAAGCTAGAATAGCATAAAAATCATGAAAACTGAACTATTCGAAGCTTCAGAGTCATACGATTTCCATAGGAAGTATCTTTTTAGTACGTGTGGTTAGGAGGTAATTTTAGGGAATCTCCCAAAAACAACCGATTTCCTATTTTTATCAATCAAAAATGTTGATAAATGAGTGTTTTAAAATTAAATTTTAAAGGTATCCTTAAATTTAAAGATTTTTGATAAGATTTCTGTATTTTTCACAATTCAATGACACGATGACATTGTTGGGCTACATAAGCATCGTGGGTCACAATAATGACTGTTTTCCCTTCTCGATTCATCTCTAAGAGAAACTTCAAGACCAAATCTCTATTTTCAGGATCCAGAGAACCTGTTGGTTCATCGGCTAAAATCAGCTGGCTGGGTTTTAAGATGGCTCTAGCAACTGCAATTCGTTGTTGCTCCCCACCAGACAACTCGGAGACCTTTTGATGCAAAGTAGCTGACAAACCTACTCTCTCTAAAATCTCTTCCACCTTTTTGAGCTTGTCTTTCTTAGACAATTTCACATATTTCAGCGCCAGCATAAGATTGTACTCGACCGTTTCATCATCAATCAGAGCAAAATTTTGAAATAGATAAGAGATATGTTCACGGATTATTGTTTGTGACTTGGCAGAATTGACCGCTAGATTTGTCTGACCAAAAATCTCATACCGTCCGCTATAATCACCATCTATCAAACCTAATAAATTTAACAAGGTCGACTTACCACTACCACTCTTACCAACAATGGCTACCAAATCCCCCTGATCAATCCTGAGAGACAAGTTATCCAAAATCACTTTTCCCCCAATGGTTTTGGTAATATTTTCCAACTCAATCATAAGATGCCCCCTTTCAATAACTCTACTAGACTTCTTTTCTCCATCCTAGAAGCCAAGGCTAGCACAAATAGTATATCCAAACATGTAAAGCCTGCAAACAGTAGAAGTGGCAAAAGCGCATGGGCAAAGAAAATCAAGATTAGAAGAGGGAGACTATAGCCCAGCAAGAGCAGAACGAGGAGAGGACGATAGCGATCAACCAGCTTCCACCCCATAAACTTCTTGGTAATGATATCTGTTCGCTTCAATAAGAAAGTTGTTACTAGTAAGAAGTAGGAAATCATCATGCTAAGGAAACCAAATAAAGCAAAGAGTATATTAAGATTTCGAACTGCATCTCGATAAGAATCTACTTTCTCTTGTTGAATGGCTTGAATCGATGAAAATTTTAAATAATTCCCATCTGATAATTTCTCAACTAACTCCGTAATCACTTTTTGATTTTGTTCTGTATTTTCAACTTTCATCGGATTGTTTAAACCTGTCGTTGACAAGCGAGTCTTTTCTTCCCACATCATGTCTTGATCATTTACCAGACTAATGATTGGATTGTGGAGATTTTCCTTTCGCTCATTATTATAAGGGAAGAAAGACCAATCTCCTTCATAGTAGGCAATTTCTACATCCATATCTTCTATCCTTTGCTTTTGCTGATCTTCATACCTCATAGAAAGATAGGCTATGGATTTTCCCAAGAACTGATTCTTACCTTCTTGTCCTTTGGCACTGGCTGGCATCAAAATAACTTTTTTAGTGCTGGTTTCTGGTAACTTGAATCCCTTGCTCTTTAGAAAATTGCTATTAGCATAGTAAACATCTACCTTATCAGGCAGTTGGTACTGCTGCACTTGTTCTGCTTTGATGACTGGTTTGATAGGAAGACTCGCACTTCGCACATAATTTACTTGTATTTTTGCTAGCAAATCTTGATAAAATTGGTAGAAATAATCTGTAGATTTCCCTGACCCTGCTAGCTCTTCTTGCCACAGGTTATCATTGAGTTGGAAGGTTTCTAAGGTCAAGTAATTCCCTTGGCTTACCCACTGTTGCTGATAAGCAAGTTCTTTGTTTTCTTGTTCTAGACTTCTGCCTACCCCAATCAGTAAGGCCGTCAGTAAAATAGTTGTCCCTATTTTCATCACATAATTGAAGATGAGACCAAGTTTGACAGATGAAAAACCTTTCAATATGGAACTAACTGTCATTTTCTGAATCATCAGGTAGGTCAGCCAACTGATGAACAAATACAACTGTAAAAGCAGAAATTGGGATAAGAGTAAACTTGGGAACAGAAGTTTTGGCCTGTAGTCTAGCACTAAAAATAGTCCCAAGTCAATGACAAGACTTCCACCCAAGAGAAGATAAAAATTAGTCTTTACAAAACCAGCTAAAATCGCCCCGCTTTGAAAACCAAGTAACTTTTGAACCCCCACTCGTTTCATCTCCATCATCGGCTGATAAACTGTTACTAACACAAGAAGTAAAATAGCCAAGACAAAAACAATGGCAGTTAAAAGCAAATCTCGGTTTATGACTTCCACTGCACTTTTATAGGTAGGCTCTAGCAAGGTAGCCTGGTCTATCTTGAAAAAATCGCTCCATTTCTGTACAATCCTATCCTTATCCATCTCTTGTGTAGAAGTTATCGTATAGCGACCATTTAAACTACGAGATGTATCCTTGATATAGGTTTGAAAAGTCATAAGCTGAATAGGCTTGGCTTTTAGAAAGGTCGGAATCGTACCAAGTTTATTAGAAATTTCTTTATTACTGTAGACTCCTTCACCATCTGTGGTAAAATCAAGAGAAGAAATCCCAAACTCTTGGTAGGGGAAGGTATCTTTATCAAAAACACCAGACTTGATTACCTCATCACCACTATCTGTTTTGATGATGGAGACTTTGTACTCCTTTGATACATCCTCAAAAAATCGAAGAACAGACGCTGCAGGTTCGTTAATATCTTTCAAATACAAATCCAAAGAATCTACAGTCTTTCCCATTTCCCGAATCCGAACCGCTTCACGTGTGTAGTTTACATTAAAAACAAAAAAAGTGGTACACAGCAACAGCAGAAACATACAAAGATGACTGATTTTTTTCATAAAAGTACCTCCACTAAAGTTCTCCCTCTCCTAATAGGAGAGGGAAAATTTCACTTAAAATCCATAGAAATATTCTAATCCTGTTGGCGGAATTTTATTAAGGGAAGCTTTAGCCCAAACCTCGGGATCTTCACGATCCTTAGAGATTCTACCTCCATGCTTGACAGTTGCTGTATGAGATCGAGTAGAATGTAAATAATCAGAATATCCAAAAGTTCCTGTCCAACCTACTCCATAGTTCCATTGACCACCATCAACCCATACTGCTAAAGCATTTGTAGTAGCAAGTATACCACATACCATTAAAGATGCAATACCAATTTTAACTAATTTTCTCATGATTTATTTCTCCTATTATCGAGAGCTGTTCCGTAAAAACAGCTATAGTAATTTATCAACAAGTATCGTAGTCCATTGGACTCACGTTTCTTTCATTTTTACAACTAGCGCATTATATCGGCCATCTCCATGGGAAAACCGTAGCAATGCTGAATAAAAACGCAAGAACAACTAAAAAGCGAAAAACTTTTTTATTCATACTCTTTCCTTCCTATCTGTATTTTGTATCTATAGTATACTTCTTCTTTACTCTATTTTAAAATTAGTTAACTTTTTTCACACATTATTTTAGTTTTCTTTTTTACTATCCCTGTTACTATGATACAATATTTTTAATAGGATTTTATTATTTGTTAACTTTTTCACGAAAAGGAGAAAATTATGCGTTATGATTTCGGAAAGGTCTATAAACAAATACGCGAGTCAAAAGGATTGACCCAAGAAGAGGTCTGTGGAAATGTCATTTCAAGAACCAGCCTATCAAAGATTGAAAGCGGCAAGGTAACTCCCAAATATGAAAATATGGAGTTTCTTCTCCGGCAAATCAATATGAGTTTTGAAGAGTTTGACTATATCTGCCATCTCTATCAACCTAGCCAACGAACAGAAATCAGGCAAACCTATCTCAATATGAGCTCAATCCTAGGGACTAGTGAACTCGAAAAACTATTTCAAAAATGCCAAAATTATCTCAAGACCCGCCACGACCTACCTATAGAAGAAATCAGGGATATGCTGGAAGTTGTTATTTATCTCCGTCAACATGGGACTGGAGAACTGTCAGACCAAGTGAAACAGACTATCAACAAGCTTTGGGAGAAGATTGAAAAACAAGATACATGGTATGAAAATGACCTAAAAATCCTCAATACCATCCTTTTTAGCTTTCCCATTGAACACCTCCATCTCATCACTGAAAAAATATTGCAACGCTTGGAAGTCTATAAAAACTATCAACATCTATATGAACTGCGAGTAGCAATCCTACTCAACCTTTCCACCATTTACTTATACAATCAAGACAAAAACATGTGCCAACAAATCTGCTATACTTTACTAGAGGACGCTAAGAACAAGAAAAGCTACGATAGGCTTGCTATCTGCTATGTCCGTATCGGGATTTGTACGGATGATGCGAAACTTATCCAAAAAGGTTTCTCACTTCTAGAGCTGACCGAGGAAACTTCTATGCTGTCTCATCTCAAAAAAGAAGTAGAGACCTATTATCAACCGAAGAAAATATAAAAAGTCGAGGGATTTTCTCGACCTTTTCATATTATTCTATTCGTTATTTCTTAATACCAGCCGTTGTTAAGCCAAAAGTTTTTAGCTCTGCCAAGCCACATAGTGCGCTTACTACTACGTGTCCATGTCACCATGAATCGCCGAACGATTTAACGACAAAGTTTTACTTTTACATTTATCCCAACTCAATTATGACATTTTTTCAAAAGTCAATATATCTCACTTTTTTAACGACAAGAAAGAGGCTGATAATCTAATATTCTCTTTGATAGAAACGGAAATATAATTACAAAAAGGGCAATGAACAGTTAAATCTCGATTCTACTTATAAACTTATTTATAAAATAAGCTAAAAATGATATACTATAATGAGGAGGAGGGCGTACATGATCACTTAAAGATACTTCATCCATGTGCGTAGAACGATTGTGAAAAACTACAAAGATATCCTAAAATCAAAAAATACCATTTTTACTATCATTATTGTTGTAGGTCTTGGACTTTTAATAGGCTTAGTCATTCATCAAGAACATATCCAAGCAGAGAGAGGGAACATCGCTCTCAGCAAACAACATAAGGATGGACAAGATGTCGAACAAGTAAAAAATGCTATTAAAAACTTCAATATTGATTCTGAAACGATTATAGAGGATTGGAAAAAAATTCAAGAATTAAAGCCTACCACTGACGAAGGCAAAAAGACATTAACAGATTTTCTTACTTCTACGGCCGATAAAATCACTAATCATTATACTGAAAAAGCTTTAAAATTGGATATAAAGGAATCCGATAGCCAGTTTGAAGATAAACAAGCACTTGAAACAGCCATCACTTCCTTACAAAAGATACTAGAAATTATTAAAAGTGTCAACTCCACAAGCGAACAAGCTACTATTGATGAAAAAATAAAACCCATTCAAGAACTGATTTCAAAATTCCAAAAGCAAGCTGAAGTCTTGACCAAAAAAGAAGAAGAACAAAAGTCTAATAAAAAAGAAACAGAAACGACTAGTAACGTTGAGGGAAGAGAAAGCTATTCTTCAGAAGGAGGTAGCTACACTCCAAACTATACTGAGTCAAATGGGAACAGATATAATTCACAAGTACCTGTAAGCGAGCAATATTCATCTGATAGTGCTAGAAGCGGGGGAAACACTGCTGTCAATACACGAGATCAAGCTACTGATACTGCAGGAACCCAAGGAGATACGAATACCAATAATAATAGTAATAATGCCGAGGTTCGCGATACTAACAGTAATAATCGCACTAATTCAGCTGGAGAAACTCCAGAATCTCGTCAGCCGTAAACAATCTGTTATTACTACTATTTAAAAATTGTCTTTTGTCAAATAAAAGCACACAAAAAGAGCCATCAAAGGCTCTTTTTCTATTTCTTAATACCAACCGTTGTTAAGCCAGAAGTTTTTAGCAGCAGTCCATGAACCGTAGCGTCCTGCAACATAGGCATCTGCCACACGTTCTTGGTTTTCAGCTGAGTAGTCACCGTTCAAGTATGAATCTGTCAATTGGTAACGTCCAATGTATTGGCCGTTTGTAGCTGTATAGCTACCACCTGATTCTTTTTGAGCGATCCATTCTTTAGCTTCTGCTTCAGATCCACTTACAGTTGAAGCTGGTGCTGAAGCTTCTGTTGTAGCAACCGATTCTTCTGTTACAGGAGCGCTTGCCACTGGAGCTTCTTCTGCTACTTCTGTAGTTTCTGCTACTGGAGCTGAAACAGTTTCATCTTGAGCAGCTGGTGCTGCATAAGTAGTTGGCGCTGGTGTTGCAACAGGTGCTACAGGACCATCGATAACCAACTCTTGACCAACATAAATCAAATGGATGTTGTCAATGTGGTTGTTTTCTGCCAATCTCTCAACAGTTGTGTTGTGAGTTTCAGCGATTTCTGAAAGTGTATCACCTTCTTTAACAGTGTAAGTTGATGATTCTTGAGCAGATACAAATGATGGAGCAAATACTGCAAACAAGGCAGCTACTCCTGCAAGAGTTGTTTTAATCTTTTTAGTTGTTGATTTCATATTTGAAAATTCTCCTTCTTTCTATAGTTCTATCATACCCTTTAAATATTACCGTTTCTTGACACTTTTATGTAGAAATATTACAAAATTATTTTTTATTTCCCTAAATAAGCTATTTTTTGTTACAAAAGATGCTTTTTTATGCTATTTGTAGTGTAAAAAGGTTTTCATCCACAATTAAAGCCAATACTTTCATTCTTTGATATAATAGAGATAAGAATTTTTATAAGGGGAAACTGATGAAATCACTTCGTTTTCAATCTGTCTTTGATATCATCGGACCAGTTATGATTGGCCCATCTAGTAGTCATACCGCTGGTGCTGTTCGTATTGGGAAGATTGTCTCTTCCATTTTTGATGATACTCCGACAGAAGTCGAATTCCAGCTATTTAACTCATTTGCCAAGACCTATCGTGGTCACGGGACAGACCTAGCCCTTGTTGCAGGTATTTTGGGCATGGATACAGATGATCCTGAAATCCCAAACAGTCTGGAGATCGCCCACAAGCGTGGTATCAAGATTGTCTGGACCATTCAGAAAGACAGTAATGCCCCTCACCCCAACACCACTAAAATTACCGTCAAAAATGCGCACAAGACTATCAGCGTAACTGGTATTTCTATCGGTGGAGGGAATATTCAGGTAACCGAACTCAATGGCTTTGCCGTCTCTCTCAATATGAATACACCGACTATCATCATTGTTCATCAAGATATTCCAGGTATGATTGCCCTCGTAACAGAGGCACTTTCCCGCTATGATATCAATATCGCCCAGATGAATGTTACTCGTGAAAAAGCTGGTGAAAAAGCCATTATGATTATCGAAGTCGATAGTCGCAACTGTGATGATGCCATCGAAGAAATTCGAAAAATCCCTCATCTCCACAATGTCAATTTCTTTAAATAGGAGGAAGCATGTTTTATTCTATCAAAGAATTGGTCGAGCAAGCAGATCTGGACTTTCAAGGAAATGTCGCAGAACTCATGATTACAACAGAGTTTGAATTGACCGGTCGCGAACGTGAAGAAGTCTTCCTTCTCATGGAACGCAATCTGGAAGTCATGAAAGCCTCTGTCCAACTTGGCCTCAATGAAAATAAATCTCGTAGTGGCCTGACAGGTGGAGATGCTGCCAAATTGGATCACTACATTAAAAACGGAAAAACTCTGTCAGATTACACGATTCTCTCTGCTGCCCGAAATGCCATTGCAGTCAATGAGCACAATGCTAAAATGGGCTTGGTCTGCGCTACTCCAACCGCTGGAAGTGCTGGCTGTCTCCCTTCTGTTCTCACTGCTGCTATTGAAAAATTAAACCTCAGCCACGATCAACAGCTGGATTTCCTCTTTGCTGCAGGTGCCTTTGGACTAGTCATCGCAAACAATGCCTCTATCTCAGGTGCTGAGGGTGGCTGTCAGGCCGAGGTTGGTTCGGCCTCTGCTATGAGTGCTGCCGCCTTGACTCTAGCTGCTGGTGGGACACCTTATCAGGCCAGTCAGGCCATTGCCTTTGTCATTAAAAATATGCTAGGCCTCATCTGTGACCCTGTTGCTGGCTTGGTCGAAGTTCCCTGTGTTAAACGTAATGCCATGGGAGCTAGCTTTGCCTTCATCGCAGCAGATATGGCCCTGGCAGGTATCGAATCTAAAATCCCTGTGGATGAGGTTATCGATGCCATGTACCAAGTGGGAGCAAGCATGCCAACTGCCTTTCGTGAAACAGCTGAAGGTGGACTCGCTGCCACCCCTACTGGTCGTCGCCTCCAAAAAGAAATTTTCGGAGAATAAGCTTATCAAATAGGAGAAACCATGACCTCTATCACAGCGATTTTTTTCGATCTGGATGGAACCCTCGTTGACAGTTCTATCGGGATTCACAATGCCTTTACCCATACCTTTAAGGAGCTGGGGGTGCCTAACCCTGATGCCAAAACTATTCGTGGTTTTATGGGACCGCCTCTTGAAAGTAGTTTTGCGACCTGCCTGCCCAAAGAACAAATTTCTGAGGCTGTGCAGATATACCGTTCCTACTATAAGGAAAAAGGCATCTATGAAGCTCAACTCTTTCCTCAGATTGTAGACTTGCTTGAGGAGTTAACGAGCAATTACCCTCTTTATATCACCACTACAAAGAATACACCTACCGCCCAAGATATGACAAAAAACTTGGGAATCCATCATTTCTTTGATGGCATTTATGGTTCCAGCCCTGAAGCACCTCATAAGGCAGATGTCATTCGCCAAGCCTTGCAGACACATCAACTAGCACCGGAACAAGCCATCATCATCGGAGATACCAAGTTTGATATGCTTGGAGCTCAAGAAACAGGCATTCAGAAATTAGCCGTCACTTGGGGATTTGGAGAGCAAGCAGATCTACTAAACTATCAGCCTGATTATATCGCTCACAAACCCATAGAAGTTTTGGAGTATTTTCAATAATATAAACTGGGCGACAACCCCATTTCAGAAGAAAATGGAGCAAATCTCTACATAACAAAACGCATATTACCAAGGTTCTTCAGACCTGATAATATGCGTTTTTCTTTTTTATTCAACGTGGGTTGTTTGATTGGCAAAGGCGATAATAGCTTGCTTCAACTCATCTCCACTAAGAGTGCGGAACTCTTCAATCTTTTGATCGATGGCTTCTAGAGGCATGACATTAACCTTACCAACGAAAATCTTATCCATAACCTGGTTATCAACCAGTTCGGTTGATACCAAGAGTTCTTCGTAAAGTTTTTCGCCTGGGCGGATTCCAACTTCAACAATTGGAATTTCGCTTTCGGTGTGTCCACTTAGAAGGACCATTTTCTTGGCCAAGTCATAAATCTTGACTGGTTTGCCCATATCAAGGATAAAGACTTCCCCATCCTTGGCATAAGCACCAGCATGGATAACCAGACGGCTAGCTTCTGGAATAGTCATAAAGTAACGGGTCATGCGGAAATCTGTCACCGTTACAGGACCACCTTCAGCAATCTGACGTTCAAAGACTGGAATCACACTACCACGGCTACCAAGAACATTTCCAAAACGAACTGCACAGTAGGTCGATTGGCTACGTTGGTTAAAGCCAGTGACAATCAACTCCGCCACGCGCTTGGTTGCTCCCATAACATTTGGTGGATTAACCGCCTTATCTGTCGAAATCATAACCATCTTAGGTACTTTAGCTTCATCAACAGCCTTAGCAACATTGTAAGTTCCACGAATATTGTTTTTGAAGGCTTCTTTTGGATTGCGCTCCATCATAGGAACGTGCTTGTGAGCTGCCGCATGATAAACAATAGCTGGCTTGTACTTTTCAAAGACTTGCAAGAGACGATCATAGTCTTGAATATCTGCGATAACTGGTACATAATCAATCCCTTGGAACTTGCGAATCAATTCATGATAAACAAGGTAGATTGAGTTTTCCCCATGACCGAGCAAAACAATGCGTTCAGGATTGAAACGGCTAACTTGTCGACAGATTTCAGAACCGATTGAGCCACCAGCACCTGTAACCAAGATTGTCTTACCTGTCAGTTCTGCGCCCAGACGCGATTCATCAAGACGAATTTCCTGACGGCCCAAAAGGTCTGTGATATCAATCTTCTGGAATCCTCCACCTGCTTGGTGAAGTCCTTGAACAACCGTTTCAACTTTAGGCATCTTGTAACATTTGACACCCAGTTTATTACACATCTGCAAGATACGCTCATATTCTGACGGGTCAAGTGACGGAATCGCAACGATAACACGCTCAATTTGATGGCGTTTGGCTAATTCAGGCAGATTATCATATGAACCCAAAACAGGGATTCCACCAAGTTTTTGACCCTTTTTCTTCGCATCCTTATCCAAAATACCGACAAGTTCTAATTCACTAGTTGGATGTTGATAACTATCCATAAAGAGAGCTCCACCATCACCAGCACCAATCAAGAAGGTCCGACGGTGTTCTCCATCACCACTTCCCTTTTTGCGTTTGGAGTAGATTAACTGCCAAGTAATCCGTGGCAATAAAATCAAGAAAGTACTCAACAAGATAAAGAGGAAGATAAAACGGATAGAGAAGAGGGGCAAGAAGGCATAGCAGATACTATATGACAGGATACTGCTCGCAGTCACACCAAAAAAGATTTTCATGAAATCCGTAATCTTGCTGTAACGACTAATACTAGCGTTCAACCCCCAAAATGCAATCATCAATTGATAAAACAAGAAGGCCAAACTCGTATAGATAATGTAGTCAACAGGCGCTGGATTAATCAATCCGTAGAATAAGATATAAGATACAATGATGGAAACCACCATACTCAAAATATCAAATATTCCCCAGAAAACCTGTTTTTGTTGTTTATTTAAAATTTCCACCAGATCAATCACATAATCTGTGAGTTTTTTATTCATAGAAATTTACTCCTCCTTAAAAGAGTTTTACTATATTGTTATTGTAGCACATTTTAATTTATTTGGCTTATTTTTCCAAATAAATTACTGTTCCCTTGTACTCTTTCTTCCATTTAAATCCTCTAATCAAACCTACAATCGTTCCAAGGCCATAAGCACAGTGAATGGAAAATAAAAGAAAGGGCATCACAATTAGAAATCCATTTTTATGTTTTAATAAAGTCAGCAAAGTGAGTAATGACAAAAGTAGAAAATAGGCACCTAATTGTAAAGTTATGAATACGAATGTGATCGGTAACAATGCTAGACTAAACACAAGACTCAAAACAAATAAACAAGGAACATAGTGAAATAATGATAAACACTTAGGCTGAACATGACTTGTCAAGCCAATCCACAAACCATTTGAATACTTTTGATGCAGCATTTTCTTGAATGTTGGTCGAATATACTGATAAGATAGAATACTTGGGCTATAGCGGATTTTATAACCATGTTCTCGAATTCTATAATGAATATCATTATCTTCAGTTCGGCCAAGTTGCTCATTTACTAAACCAACCTTCTGGAAAACCTCTCGTTTATACATCCCATGAAAAATAGAAGAAACATATCTATCCTCGGAACTCTTTCGATAATTGGCAATGCTACTGCCAAACATATTTTCCTCAACAAGATGCAAGGTCTCTGCCCATTTTCCCTTTCCTTCAACAATCGTCGGTCTAGGTCCCCCACAGACTGATTCACCTTGTTGAATAACAGCCACATTATTCATTACAAAACTTTCAGTAACTTTTGAATGGGCATCAATTTTTAAAATAAGGTCTCCTACAGAATGTTTAACGCCCAAGTTAAAACCACTAGCTTGATTTTTCTTAGGATTGTTATACAATCTAATTGAGTTAAACTCTGTATCTTCTTTTATAAATTCCTGAATGATAGCTGTGGTCCCATCCGTGGACATAGCATTTATAAATAGAATTTCAATATTTTCTTTAGGATAGCTTTGATTTTTTAAGTCTTCAATTAGACCAGGCAAATATTTTTCTTCATTGTATGCACTGATTACAATGGATACGAGAAGACTTTCAACATTTTGAGTCACTACTACTCTCCTGAATTTTTCCTTCCACTATTTTATCATAATTTTCAAGACTTTCCCATTTTTATCTTGAAAGCCCAAAACCTTACTTGACATTATAGGGAAAAAGCCTTAAAATAAGCTGTTATTAAAATCAGCTAGAAGAGGTATTTTATGAAAAAGCAGTCACTCTTTTTTGTTCCAGGTATTATCCTGATTGGTGTTTCCTTGCGGACTCCTTTTACTGTTTTACCCATTATATTGGGAGATATTTCGCAAGGGCTGGGAGTAGAAGTTAGTTCGCTTGGTGTCTTGACCAGCCTTCCCCTCCTCATGTTTACTCTCTTCTCGCTCTTTTCTACCCGATTGGCTCAGAAAATTGGCTTGGAGCATCTCTTCACCTATAGCCTCTTCTTCTTGACCATTGGATCACTTATTCGACTAATCAATCTACCCCTGCTCTATCTAGGAACCTTGATGGTTGGGGCAAGTATCGCAGTCATCAATGTTCTGCTTCCTAGTCTCATCCAAGCCAATCAACCAAAGAAGATTGGTTTTCTGACCACCTTATATGTAACCTCTATGGGGATTGCGACGGCTCTGGCCTCCTATCTGGCTGTGCCTATTACACAAGCCAGTTCTTGGAAAGGACTTATCATCCTCCTCACCCTGCTCTGTCTAGCAACTTTTTTAGTATGGCTCCCAAATCACCGCTACAATCACAAACTGGCTCCGCAAACCAAACAAAAAAGCAAAGCAAAGGTCATGCGTAATAAACAGGTCTGGGCAGTTATTGTCTTTGCAGGTTTTCAATCCTTGCTCTTTTACACAGCTATGACCTGGCTACCTACCATGGCCATCCATGCAGGCCTATCCAGTCACGAAGCTGGCTTGCTGACTTCTATCTTCTCTCTGATTAGCATTCCTTTTTCAATGACCATCCCAAGCCTGACAACCAGCTTGTCTACTCGCAACCGTCAGCTCATGCTCACTCTGGTTTCACTAGCTGGTGTGTTCGGCATTTCCATGCTCTTTTTCCCAGTCGGTAATTTCTTTTACTGGCTTGCCATCCATCTCCTCATCGGAACCGCAACCAGCGCCCTCTTCCCTTATCTCATGGTCAACTTTTCACTCAAGACAAGCGCCCCTGAAAAGACAGCCCAATTGTCCGGCCTATCTCAAACAGGAGGCTATATCCTGGCAGCCTTTGGGCCAACCCTCTTTGGTTACAGTTTTGACCTTTTCCACTCTTGGGTGCCAGCTGTTGCTGCCCTCTTACTCGTCGATCTCCTGATGACTGCGGCCCTCTTTACAGTGGACAGAGCTGATAAAATCCTCTAAACTTCTAGTTTTCCTAGAAGTTTTTTTATATATAAAAATTTTACACATATTTCTTGACAGGGCTTTCTTTTAGATGTACAATGTATGTATAGAAAAATTATATATAAAAATCTTACACATTAGAAAAGGAGGTTCCCCATGTACTTTCCAACATCCTCTGCCTTGATTGAATTTCTCATCTTGGCCGTACTGGAGCAGGATGATTCTTATGGTTATGAGATTAGCCAAACCATTAAGCTCATCGCTAATATCAAAGAATCTACACTCTATCCTATCCTAAAAAAATTGGAAGGCAATAGCTTTCTGACAACCTATTCTAGAGAGTTCCAAGGTCGCATGCGCAAATACTACTCCTTGACAAATGGTGGTATAGAACAGCTCGTGACCCTAAAAGATGAATGGGCACTCTATACAGACACCATCAATGGCATCATAGAAGGGAGTATCCGCCATGACAAGAACTGAATACCTGACTCAGCTAGAAGTCTATCTCAAGAAACTACCTGAAGCTGACCGCATCGAAGCCATGGACTATTTCAGAGAACTCTTTGACGATGCTGGAGTCGAAGGAGAAGAAGAACTCATCGCTAGCTTGGGAACTCCTAAGGAAGCAGCTCACGAAGTCCTCTCCAATCTTCTCGATAAAAAAATCAATGA
>NZ_CP032621.1:1500000-1587500 GCF_003627155.1 Streptococcus gwangjuense | reverse complement strand
TGACATTAGTTTATCAATCAACGCGTGATGCCAACAATACAGTAACTGCTAGCCAAGCAATTTTGCAAGGTTTGGCAACGGATGGTGGTTTGTTTACACCGCTTACTTATCCAAAGGTAGATTTGGACTTTGACAAATTGAAAGATGCATCTTATCAGGAAGTTGCTAAGATTGTTTTGTCAGCATTTTTAGATGACTTTACAGCTGAAGAGTTGGACTACTGTATCAACAATGCTTACGATAGCAAGTTTGATAATCCAGCTATCGCACCATTAGTGAAATTAGACGGGCAATACAATCTGGAGCTTTTCCATGGTTCAACAATTGCCTTTAAGGATATGGCTTTGTCTATCTTGCCATACTTTATGACAACAGCTGCTAAGAAGCATGGTTTGGAGAACAAGATTGTCATCTTAACAGCGACATCTGGGGATACTGGGAAAGCTGCTATGGCAGGGTTTGCGGATGTTCCTGGTACTGAGATTATCGTCTTTTATCCAAAGGATGGTGTCAGCAAGGTACAAGAGTTGCAAATGACCACTCAGACTGGTGACAATACTCATGTTATCGCTATTGATGGTAACTTTGATGATGCCCAAACAAATGTGAAGCATATGTTTAACGATGTGGCTCTTCGTGAAAGATTATCGTCCAACAAGTTGCAATTTTCATCTGCAAACTCTATGAATATCGGTCGTTTGGTGCCACAGATTGTTTATTATGTTTATGCCTACGCTCAGCTTGTTAAGACTGGTGAGATTGTGGCTGGTGATAAGGTCAACTTCACAGTACCAACAGGAAACTTTGGAAATATCTTGGCTGCCTTTTATGCTAAGCAAATT
Organism: Streptococcus gwangjuense; assembly: GCF_003627155.1. Classification (NCBI taxonomy): domain Bacteria; kingdom Bacillati; phylum Bacillota; class Bacilli; order Lactobacillales; family Streptococcaceae; genus Streptococcus; species Streptococcus gwangjuensis. The sequence continues at coordinate 1,586,658 of NZ_CP032621.1, read as the reverse complement.
GGCCTACCAGTTGGCAAATTAATATGTGCTTCAAATGACAACAATGTTTTGACAGACTTTTTCAAGACACGTGTTTACGACAAGAAACGTGAGTTTAAGGTAACAACTAGCCCATCTATGGATATCTTGGTATCTTCAAACTTGGAGCGTCTCATTTTCCACCTTTTGGGTAATAATGCGGTTAAAACAGCTGAGCTCATGAATGCCTTGAATAGCCAAGGTCAATATGAATTGACAGACTTTGATGCAGAGATTCTTAACCTCTTTGCAGCTGAATATGCGACTGAGGAAGAAACAGCGGCAGAAATCAAGCGTGTTTATGAGGCAGATTCTTATATCGAGGATCCACATACGGCGGTTGCCTCGGCAGTTTATAAGAAATACCAAGCGGCTACTGGCGATGTGACTAAGACAGTGATTGCTTCAACAGCGAGTCCATACAAGTTCCCAGTGGTTGCAGTAGAAGCTGTAACTGGAAAATCAGGGCTTGGCGACTTTGAAGCTTTGGCTCAATTACATGATATTTCAGGAGTGGCAGTGCCGCCAGCAGTTGACGGGCTTGAAACAGCTCCTGTTCGTCATAAGACAACTGTTGCAGCAACAGACATGCAAGTAGCGGTTGAGGCTTATCTAGAACTTTAAGACAGAGGGAGTAAACTCGGTTGGGAAACTAACTGAGTTTCTTTTCATAAGGAGGAAGGATTGTTTAAGAAAAATAAAGACATTCTTAATATTGCCTTGCCAGCTATGGGTGAAAACTTTTTGCAGATGCTCATGGGGATGGTGGATAGTTACTTGGTAGCCCACTTGGGCTTGATGGCTATTTCGGGTGTATCAGTAGCTGGCAATATTATCACGATTTACCAGGCGATTTTCATCGCTCTGGGAGCTGCTATTTCTAGTGTTATTTCAAAAAGTTTGGGGCAGAAGGATCAATCTATGCTAGCCTATCATGTGACTGAGTCCTTGAAGATTACCTTACTAGTAAGTTTCCTTTTAGGATTTTTGTCCATCTTCGCTGGAAAAGAGATGATAGGATTTTTGGGGACGGAGAGAGATGTAGCTGAGAGTGGTGGACTCTACCTATCCTTGGTAGGCGGATCGATTGTTCTTTTGGGCTTGATGACCAGTCTGGGTGCCTTGATTCGTGCAACGCATAATCCACGTCTGCCTCTCTATGTTAGTCTTTTATCCAATGCCTTGAATATTCTTTTTTCAAGTCTAGCTATTTTTGTTCTGGATATGGGGATAGCTGGTGTTGCTTGGGGGACAATTCTGTCTCGTTTGGTAGGTCTTGTGATTTTATGGTCGCAATTAAAGTTGCCTTTTGAGAAACCGACTTTTGGTTTAGATAAGGAACTATTGACCTTAGCTTTGCCAGCAGCTGGAGAGCGGCTTATGATGCGGGCTGGAGATGTAGTAATCATTGCCTTGGTTGTGTCTTTCGGGACAGAGGCAGTGGCTGGAAATGCAGTCGGAGAAGTCTTGACCCAGTTTAACTATATGCCTGCCTTTGGCGTCGCTACGGCAACGGTCATGCTGGTGGCTCGAGCAGTTGGGGAGGATAATTGGAAAAAAGTAGCTAATTTGAGCAAGCAAACCTTTTGGCTTTCTCTGCTTCTCATGTTGCCCTTGACGCTTAGTGTCTATGCCTTGGGCATACCACTGACTCATCTCTATACGAATGATTCTCTAGCGGTGGAGGCTAGTGTGCTAGTGACACTTTTTTCACTACTTGGTACTCCTATGACGATAGGAACAGTCATCTATACAGCAGTCTGGCAGGGTTTGGGCAATGCTCGACTTCCCTTTTATGCGACAAGTATAGGAATGTGGTGTATCCGCATTGGAACAGGATATATGATGGGGATTGTGCTTGGTTGGGGCTTGCCCGGTATTTGGGCCGGAACCCTTTTGGATAATGGTTTTCGTTGGTTATTTCTACGTTACCGTTACCAGCGTTATATGAGCTTGAAAGGATAGGAAATGCAAAAAACAGCTTTTATTTGGGATTTAGACGGGACTTTATTGGACTCTTACGAAGCGATTTTGTCAGGGATTGAGGAAACTTTTGCTCAGTTTTCTATTCCTTATGAAAAGGAGCAGGTGAGAGAGTTTATCCTCAAGTTTTCTGTGCAGGATTTACTTGTGCAGGCGGCAGAAGAGAGAAAGCTGGATGTGGAAATGCTAAATCAGGTGCGTGCCCAGAGTTTGGCTGAGAAGAATGCTCAGGTAGTTTTGATGCCAGGTGCGCGTGATGTGCTAGCTTGGGCAGAGGCATCAGGAATTCAGCAGTTTGTTTACACTCATAAGGGAGACAATGCTCTTACCATTCTCAGAGATTTGGGTTTGGAGTCCTATTTTATGGAGATTTTAACTAGTCAGAGTGGCTTTGCGCGTAAACCTAGTTCAGAAGCAGCTACCTATCTGTTAGACAAGTATCAGTTGGATTCTGAGAAGACCTATTATATAGGGGATCGGACGCTGGATGTGGAATTTGCGCAGAATAGTAAGATTCAAAGCATTAATTTTTTAGAGTCGTCTTATGAAGGCAATCACAGGATTCAAGCGTTAGCAGATATTTCCCGTTTTTTTAAGGCTGAGCGATAAAAAGATTGTGTCAGTTTTGTGACAGAGACCTAACAAACTATTTCAAGTAATCGAGTTTGTTACAAGGAATGGACAGTTCTGTTAAATAGGCCCGAGAGGGCTTTTTTTCTGCATTTTTTGTGTTATCATAGACAGGTACTCATTTGAAAGGAATTTGAAAGAATGAAGAAAAGAATATTATTAGCCTCAACAGTAGCCTTGTCGTTTGCCCCAGTATTGGCAACCCAAGCAGAAGAACTTCTTTGGACTGCACGTAGTGTTGAGCAAATCCAAAATGATTTGACTAAAACGGATAACAAAACAAGTTATACCGTTCAGTATGGTGATACCTTGAGCACCATTGCAGAAGCCTTGGGTGTAGATGTCACAGTTCTTGCGAATTTGAATAAAATCACGAATATGGACTTGATTTTCCCAGAAACTGTTTTGACAACGACTGTCAATGAAGCAGAAGAAGTAACGGAAGTTGAAATCCAAACACCTCAAGCAGCTTCTAGTGAAGAAGTGACAACTGCGACAGCAGATTTGACAACCAATCAAGTGACGGTTGATGATCAAACTGTTCAGGTTGCAGACCTTTCTCAACCGATTGCAGAAGCGCCAAAAGCGGTAGAAACTACAAGTACAAAAGAAGTAGCAACAAATTCAGAAGTTGCAGAGACAGTTGCTACTGCAGAAGAAGTGGCACCATCTACAAATACTTCAACGTCAGAGGAGCAAACAGCCGAAACAAGTAGTGCAGTTGCAGAAGCAGCTCCTCAGGCAACGAGTCCAGCTGAGAAGCAGGAAACACAAGCAAGCACTCAAGCTGAATCAGCAGTGGAAGCAACTGCAACACCAGTTGAAGAAAAAGCACCTGAAACAACTACAACAAGTTCAGAAGAAGCAAAAGAAGTAGCATCATCAAGTGAAGCTACAGCAGCAGTTTCTACTTATCAACCAGAAGAGGCGAAAACAGTTTCAACAACTTACGCGGCTCCAGCAGCGCCCGATTATGCTGGACTTGCGGTAGCGAAATCTGAAAATGCAGGCCTTCAACCACAAACAGCTGCCTTTAAAGAAGAAATTGCTAACTTGTTTGGCATCACATCCTTTAGTGGTTACCGTCCAGGAGACAGTGGAGATCACGGAAAAGGTTTGGCTATCGACTTTATGGTACCAGAAAGCTCAGAATTAGGGGATAAGATTGCGGAATATGCTATTCAAAACATGGCTAGTCGTGGAATTAGTTACATTATTTGGAAACAACGTTTCTATGCTCCATTCAATAGTATATATGGACCAGCCAACACTTGGAATCCAATGCCGGACCGTGGTAGCGTGACAGAGAACCACTATGACCACGTTCACGTTTCAATGAATGGATAAACCAGACTTTGTAATATCATTTTGACGAATGAGATCTAGCTTTCATGATTGGAAGTAAGTCTCGTTCGTTTTTCTTTGTCATACTCTTCGAAAGTCTCTTCAAACCACGTCAGTTTCGCCTTGCCGTACTCAAGTATAGCCTGCAGCTAGCTTCCTAGTTTGCTCTTTGATTTTCATTGAGTATCAATATGAATGGAAAATGGAAGTTACCATTTTGTAATGATTTAAGCAACATTCTTGCAATCTATTTTACTTTGTATTATACTTGATTAGTCAACTATTGATAAATCAATATAGGAGAAAGAAATGATAGAGATTCAAGATTTACTTTATCAACTCCGCTTGTCTGAGCAAGCGAGTACGCAATTGTTTGAAAAAAGGCTTGGGATTAGTTTGACACGGTATCAGATTTTATTATTTTTGCTGAAGCATTCTCCTTGTAATCAAATAGCGGTTCAGGAGCGTTTGAAGATTGATCAGGCTGCTTTAACACGACATTTCAAGATTTTAGAAAAGGAAGGTTTGGTGGAGCGTCATCGCAATCCTGAAAATCAGCGAGAAGTGTTGGTAGAGGCTGCGAAGTATGCCAAGGAGCAGTTAGTGGTGAATCCCCCTCTGCAACATATCAAGGTTAAAGAAGCGATGGAAAGTATCTTAACAGAGTCTGAAAGAACAGAACTCAGCCGTTTAGTAAACAAATTGGTTTTGGGTATTGAGAATATAGAAATTTAAGGAGAAATAGATGTCAATTATTACAATCATTTTAGCAACGATTGTTGCTTTGGAGCATTTTTACATTTTTTATTTGGAAACTATCGCAACGCAATCAGATGCGACTAGTCGTGTCTTTAACATGGAAAAGGAAGAACTGTCTCGTCCGTCTGTAAGTTCATTGTTAAAAAATCAAGGGATTTATAATGCTCTGCTAGGAGTCTTTCTCTTGTATGGGATTTATTTCTCACAGAATTTAGAAATTGTGACTATTTTTGTTTTATTTGTGATTGGTGCTGCGGCTTATGGCTCTCTCACAGCAGATAAAAAAATTATTTTAAAGCAAGGCGGACCAGCTATTTTGACCTTGATTAGTATTTTTCTCTTTAAATAAGTTCAAAGGTCAATCTTAGTCTCTCTAGTCATTTTCACTCCAGAATAAGGGAAATATGTTATACTTGTTTTTAAGAAAAAAGTCTCATTGAATTTGTTTTGAGGAGTTAGAAATGAAAGTATTAGTGACAGGTTTTGAGCCCTTTGGAGGGGAAAAGGTCAATCCAGCTTTGGAGGCCGTTAAAGGTTTACCAGCTGAAATCCATGGTGCTGAGGTCCGTTGGTTAGAAGTGCCAACAGTCTTTCACAAATCGGCTCAAGTATTGGAAGAAGAGATGAACCGCTATCAACCTGACTTTGTCCTTTGTATCGGCCAAGCAGGTGGAAGAACCAGCTTGACACCTGAGCGAGTAGCCATTAATCAAGACGATGCACGCATTCCTGATAACGAAGGTAATCAACCGATTGATCTTCCTATTCGTCCAGATGGTGCTCCGGCCTACTTTAGTAGTTTGCCGATTAAAGCGATGGTCCAAGCTATAAAAAAAGAGGGCTTGCCGGCCTCTGTTTCCAATACGGCAGGGACTTTTGTCTGCAATCATTTGATGTATCAGGCTCTCTATTTGGTAGAAAAGAAATTTCCACATGTTAAGGCAGGTTTTATGCACATTCCTTATATGATGGAACAGGTGGTGAATCGACCGACTACTCCAGCTATGAGTTTAGTGGACATTAGGCGAGGGATAGAAGCAGCAATCGGAGCCATGATAGAATATGGAGATCAGGACCTCAAGTTGGTAGGCGGAGAAACTCATTGATAGAAAAAGAGCTTGAGGGAAACCCTTCAAGCTTTTGGACGTTTTCGAGCCAGTACTGCTCGGTAAAAAATCATTTTATTGATTTGAATGTAGGGTAGGAGTGAGAAACTAGCAATTCCAAAGGTAATCCAATTGAGGAAGTACCAAGGAAGGAGTTGTAAGTCTAGGACAAAGCGCTGAAATTTGTAGCCTTTCATCAGGAAACGGCTGGTTTTTAGGATTTGCCCTGGTTTGGCTTGTCCCAAGTCTAGGGTGTCACAGAGGAGAAATTCTACCTGTGAATAGGCATAGTATTGTGGAATATAGAGACTATTTCCGACAATCATCAAGAGGATACTTGCTAGAAAGTAAAGACCAAAGGTCATGAGGAAACGCTCGGTTTCAATTGACGTGAGATCCAGATTGGGAAATTCAGGATGAAGGACAACGAATTTCTTTGCTAGAAAGCTACTGTAAAAAAGAAAGTAAATTCCAAGCAAACTAGGAATACTCCATAAGAAGAGATAGAAACGTTTGAGAAGGAGAGTCAAAAAGGTTTGTGAAAAGTGCTCTTCGTTAAAGAGTGTGAGACTATTTTTGACGGATAGTCCTGTATCAGGATTCTTGATGAGTTTCAGTGTTGTATAGACTGAACTGGTTAGAAGTATTGTTCCGATAAAGGAAACTAATAATGGAAAGAGGTAGGCTTGGAATACATGGCCAAACACGCTTAAAAAGGGTTGTTCTAAAATTGCTTCGTTGATACGCTCTAAGGGATTGAGGAAGCCAGACAAGATGACCAGCATGCTAGGTAAGAGATAGACGAGAAAGAGGCGGGGATTTTCAGCCTGAAATTGTCTGGCTTGCAGACGAACGGTTTTTAAATCAATTTTTGGGTATTTCATTCTCTCATTATACCATAGTTCGTGACAGTTCCAGCTTTTTTTGATAAAATCATACAGTATGCCCTTGGGCACAAAGTATGAACTGGGACTGTCTTTCCTAGCTTCGGAGGTAAAAAATGTCAGATTCACCAATCAAATACCGTTTGATTAAGAAAGAAAAACACACAGGAGCTCGTCTGGGAGAAATCATCACTCCCCACGGTACCTTCCCAACACCTATGTTTATGCCAGTTGGGACACAAGCCACTGTCAAAACTCAGTCGCCTGAAGAATTGAAGGAGATGGGTTCGGGAATTATCCTGTCAAACACCTATCATCTCTGGCTTCGTCCTGGAGATGAACTCATCGCACGCGCAGGTGGTCTCCACAAGTTCATGAATTGGGACCAGCCTATCTTGACAGATAGTGGTGGTTTCCAGGTTTATTCTCTAGCAGATAGCCGTAATATCACAGAAGAAGGGGTAACCTTTAAAAACCATCTCAATGGTTCTAAGATGTTCTTGTCCCCAGAAAAAGCCATCTCTATTCAGAACAATCTGGGTTCAGACATCATGATGTCCTTTGACGAATGTCCTCAGTTTTATCAACCTTACGACTACGTTAAGAAATCAATCGAGCGTACCAGCCGTTGGGCTGAGCGTGGTTTGAAGGCTCATCGTCGTCCGCATGACCAAGGATTATTTGGGATTGTGCAGGGGGCAGGATTTGAAGACCTGCGTCGCCAATCAGCTCATGACCTTGTAAGCATGGACTTTCCAGGTTACTCTATCGGTGGTTTAGCAGTGGGAGAAACCCATGAAGAGATGAATGCTGTCTTGGACTTCACAACTCAACTGCTGCCTGAAAACAAACCTCGCTATTTGATGGGTGTGGGAGCGCCAGATAGCTTGATTGATGGGGTGATTCGTGGGGTGGATATGTTTGACTGTGTCTTGCCGACTCGTATCGCTCGTAACGGAACTTGTATGACCAGTCAAGGTCGTTTGGTTGTCAAAAATGCTCAGTTTGCTGAGGACTTTACGCCACTAGATCCTGAGTGTGATTGCTACACATGTAAGAATTATACACGCGCTTATCTTCGTCACCTGCTCAAGGCTGATGAAACCTTTGGTATCCGCTTGACTAGCTACCACAATCTTTACTTCTTGCTTAACCTGATGAAGCAAGTGCGACAAGCCATCATGGATGACAATCTCTTGGAATTCCGTGAGTATTTTGTTGAAAAATATGGCTATAATAAGTCAGGCCGTAATTTTTAAACTGGAATTGATATAAGCTAAAAATCCTAAGTTTTCTCTTGGGATTTTTCTTCTTTTTTTGATAGAATAAAGTGTATAATGAAAGGGAGAATAAACTCGTATGCGCATTAAATGGTTTTCCTTGATTAGGATTACAGGTTTACTTTTGGTACTCTTGTATCATTTCTTTCAGACGATCTTTCCTGGAGGATTTTTCGGGGTAGATGTCTTTTTTACATTTTCAGGTTTCCTGATTACAGCTCTACTTATCGAAGAATTTTCTAAAAATCATGAAATTGATTTGGTTGGATTTTTTAGGAGACGCTTTTATCGTATCGTACCACCTGTGGTTTTGATGGTCTTGGTAACCATGCCCTTTACCTTTCTAGTTCGCCAAGATTATGTGGCTGGAATTGGGGGTCAAATTGCGGGTGTCTTAGGCTTCATGACCAACTTCTATGAACTTCTAACAGGAGGAAGTTATGAATCTCAGTTCATTCCTCATTTGTTTGTTCATAATTGGAGTCTGGCTGTTGAGGTGCACTACTATATTCTTTGGGGGTTGGCAGTTTGGTTCTTATCTAAGCAGGCTAAATCAAATGGTCAGTTGAAGGGAATGGTCTTTCTCTTATCTGCTGCTGCCTTCTTGATCAGCTTCTTCTCCATGTTTATTGGTAGTTTTCTAGTAACCTCTTATTCCTCTGTTTACTTCTCCAGTTTAACTCATGTCTATCCATTCTTTTTGGGAAGTATCCTAGCAACGATCGTAGGCGTTCGTCAGACGACTTCCCTAATTAAGCAATTGGATAAAATCTGGGATTTACGAAAGACCCTTTTAGTTTTTGGAGGAGGTTTTGGCTTCCTACTCATTTTGACTTTCTTTGTCAAATTTACCTATCTCTTTGCCTATCTTATGGGCTTCTTGCTTGCCAGTCTTGCAGCTCTTGCTATGATTCTGGCGGCGCGTGTCTTACATGAAAAGACTCCTAACATGCAGGAGCCAAAGATTATCAGCTTTTTAGCGGATACTAGCTATGCGGTTTATCTTTTCCATTGGCCTTTCTATATCATTTTTTCACAGTTGACATCAAATCTTCTTGCTGTGTTACTGACTCTGATTTTTTCTTATGGATTTGCCAGTCTGTCATTTTATGTATTGGAACCTTGGATTGCAGGAAAGGACACACCTATTATACAAACCCTCCGTCCCCTGCCTCATATTCACATAATCCTTGCATCAAGTACTGGAATTTTGGCCTTCATTGTCTTCTTAGTAACTCTGTTGGCACCACAAGTGGGAGCTTTTGAGACAGACTTAACTGTCAATGGCTTGAAGCAAGCTGCAACAAATATTAGCCAGACCAAGGTAATGACAGAACGAGCAGAAGCTGATAGTTTAGGAATTGCTGATGGCACTATGTTAATTGGTGATTCGGTAGCACTAAGAGCTAATACAGCTCTGCAGACAGCTCTTCCTGGAGCACAGATTAACGCGCAGGTCAGCAGAACAACCAAGACTGCCAACGAAATCATGCTCAACAATAGCCAGAATAAATTTCTACCAAAGATGGTGGTTATTGCAACTGGGGTAAATAATCCTGAAAATTACAAGGAAGACTGGGATAGTATCGTAAAAAATCTTCCTAAGGGCCACCATATGGTTTTGGTGACTCCTTATGAGGGGGATAAGACAAAAGAGACCTATGCAATCGTTGAGAAAGAGGCTGCCTATATGAGAGAATTGGCAGAGAAGACTCCTTACATCACGATAGCAGATTGGAATCAAGCTGCTAAGGAACATCCAGAAATTTGGACTGGGACAGACCAAGTCCATTTTGGAAGTGACAATAGTAAGATTGAAGCAGGAGCTAAATTGTATGCAGATACCATTGCCACAGCCTTGCAAACAGCTCAAGACAAGCCAGTCAAATCAAAATAACTTGTATTAAAAAGAGAAGAGTTGGAGAAATCCAGCTCTTTTAAAATATCTTTAGAAAATAGGTCTATACCATTTACAAATAAAAAAGAAAGGTTTATAATGTAATTGACATAATAAATTGTAGAATCAATCTTTTAAGGAGGTTAACATTATGCCTAACTATATTAAAGCGGATCAGTTTTTCTACCCACACGGAGTTCGTCGTGGAGGTTACCTGGAACTTGTGGACGGCAAGTTTGGAAAACATGTAGAACAAATTCCTGAAGGCGCTGACGTCATTGACTATACAGGTTATAGCATTGCTCCAGGACTTGTAGATACCCACATTCACGGATTTGGTGGAGTGGATGTTATGGATAATAACATTGAAGGCACTCTTCATACTATGAGTAAAGGACTTCTTAGCATGGGGGTAACAAGCTTCTTACCAACTACTTTGACATCTTCTTATGAGCAACTGCTTGCAGTAACAGAGAATATCGGAGCTCGCTACAAGGAAGCAAGTGGAGCTAAGATTCGTGGAATTTACTTTGAAGGCCCATATTTCACAGAGAAATACAAGGGCGCTCAAAATCCTGCTTATATGAAAGATCCTCGTATGGATGAGTTCCGTGCTTGGCAAAAAGCAGCAAATGGCCTGCTAAATAAAATTGCCCTTGCGCCAGAACGTGAAGGTGTAGAAGACTTTGTTCGCACGGTTACGGGCGAAGGTGTGACGGTTGCTCTTGGGCACTCAAACGCGACTTTTGATGAAGCTAAAAAAGCAGTCGATGCTGGAGCGAGTGTTTGGGTACACGCCTACAATGGAATGCGTGGCTTAACTCACCGCGAACTCGGTATGGTTGGGGCCATGTACCAATTGCCACATACCTATGCAGAGTTGATCTGTGATGGCCATCACGTGGATCCAAAAGCCTGCGAAATTCTTATCAAACAAAAAGGAACTGAAAATATTGCCCTTATCACAGACTGTATGACAGCGGGTGGATTGGAAGACGGCGACTACATGTTGGGAGAATTCCCAGTTGTCGTTGCAAATGGAACTGCTCGTCTCAAATCTACAGGTAACTTGGCGGGTTCTATTCTCAAACTCAAAGACGGTTTGAAGAATGTTGTCGAATGGGGAATTGCGAATCCGCATGAAGCAGTTATGATGGCAAGCTTCAACCCAGCTAAATCCGTTCATATTGACGATGTCTGTGGTCAAATCCGTGAAGGCTATGACGCGGACTTTATCGTACTAGATAAAGATTTGGAATTGGTAGCAACCTACCTAGATGGCGTGAAACGTTATCAAGCATAAGAGAGAAAGCAGGAGTTAAAGACTGATTTCTTTTCAGGTTTTATAAAGAATAAATTGCACCCCAAAAGTTAGATTTTTTCCGCCTAACTTTCGGGGTGTTTTCGTTATGTGTAAAACAGAGCTACATTCTCTGGATAAATGATTCATCTAACTTTTTTGGGAGGGAGTACTGTTTGGAAGATTTTTTAATTTCCCTAGGTAAATATCCTTAAATGAGGAGTAAGGATATACATAAGAAAATTCTTTGTTGTCTTGAAGTGGCTTCCTTTTGTCTTTAGAAAACACCTCTAAGTATGGTAAAATAGTAGGAGAATAATGTGAGGAAAGTGAATGTCAAATAGTTTTGAAATTTTGATGAATCAATTGGGGATACCTACTGAAATGAGACAGGCTCCTGCTTTAGCACAGGCCGATATTGAGCGAGTTGTGGTTCATAAAATTAGTAAGGTATGGGAGTTTCATTTCGTATTTTCTAATATTTTACCGATTGAAATCTTTTTAGAATTAAAGAAAGGTTTGAGGGAAGAATTTTCTAAGACAGGTAATAAAGCTGTTTTCGAAATCAAGGCTCTGTCTCAAGAATTTTCAAATCAACTCTTGCAGTCCTACTATAGAGAGGCTTTTTCTGAAGGGCCATGTGCTAGTCAAGGTTTTAAGTCCCTTTATCAAAATCTGCAAGTTCGTGCGGAGGGGAACCAACTCTTTATTGAGGGCTCTGAGGCGATTGATAAAGAACACTTTAAGAAGAATCATCTTCCTAATTTAGCGAAACAACTTGAAAAGTTTGGCTTTCCAACTTTTAATTGTCAAGTCGAGAAAAATGATGTGCTGACACAAGAGCAGGAAGAGGCCTTTCATGCTGAAAATGAGCAGATTGTTCAAGCTGCCAATGAGGAAGCGCTCCGTGCTATGGAACAACTAGAACAGATGGCACCTCCTCCAGCAGAAGAGAAACCAGCCTTTGATTTTCAAGCCAAAAAAGCTGCAGCTAAACCCAAGCTAGATAAGGCAGAGATTACTCCGATGATCGAAGTCACGACGGAGGAGAATCGTCTGGTCTTTGAAGGGGTTGTGTTTGATGTGGAGCAAAAAGTGACCAGAACAGGGCGTGTTTTGATCAACTTTAAAATGACGGATTACACTTCCAGTTTTTCGATGCAAAAGTGGGTTAAGAATGAGGAAGAGGCTCAGAAGTTTGACCTAATCAAGAAAAATTCTTGGCTCCGAGTTCGTGGGAATGTGGAGATGAATAACTTCACACGCGATTTGACTATGAACGTGCAGGATGTGCAGGAAGTTGTTCACTATGAGCGGAAGGATTTGATGCCAGAAGGTGAGCGTCGGGTTGAGTTTCATGCTCATACTAATATGTCGACCATGGATGCTCTACCCGAGGTCGAAGAAATCGTTGCTACAGCTGCTAAGTGGGGACACAAGGCGGTTGCCATCACGGATCATGGAAATGTCCAGTCCTTCCCACATGGCTATAAGGCGGCTAAGAAAGCGGGAATCCAGCTGATCTATGGTATGGAAGCCAATATCGTGGAGGACCGTGTCCCTATCGTCTATAACGAAGTGGAGATGGACTTGTCCGAAGCAACCTATGTGGTCTTTGATGTGGAAACGACGGGGCTATCAGCCATCTATAATGACTTGATTCAGGTTGCAGCTTCTAAGATGTACAAGGGGAATGTCATTGCTGAATTTGATGAATTTATTAATCCCGGGCATCCATTATCAGCCTTTACTACTGAGTTGACTGGAATTACAGATGACCATGTCAAAAATGCCAAGCCACTGGAACAAGTTTTGCAAGAATTCCAAGAATTCTGTAAGGATACAGTCTTAGTTGCCCATAATGCTACCTTTGACGTTGGCTTTATGAATGCCAATTATGAGCGTCATGGTCTGCCAAAGATTAGTCAGCCAGTTATTGATACGCTGGAGTTTGCTAGAAACCTCTATCCTGAGTATAAACGTCATGGTTTGGGGCCTTTGACCAAGCGTTTTGGTGTGGCTTTGGAACATCACCACATGGCTAACTACGATGCGGAAGCTACAGGTCGCCTGCTCTTTATTTTTATCAAAGAAGTAGCAGAAAAACATGGTGTGACCGATCTAGCTAGACTCAACATTGATTTGATTAGTCCAGATTCTTACAAAAAAGCTCGGATTAAGCATGCAACTATTTATGTCAAGAATCAGGTAGGTCTAAAAAATATCTTTAAGCTGGTTTCATTGTCTAATACCAAGTATTTTGAAGGGGTGCCACGAATTCCGAGAACAGTTCTAGATGCCCATCGGGAAGGTTTGATTTTAGGTTCAGCTTGCTCTGAAGGTGAAGTTTTTGATGCAGTCGTTTCCCAAGGTGTGGATGCGGCGGTTGAGGTGGCCAAGTATTATGACTTTATCGAGGTCATGCCACCAGCTATCTATGCCCCCTTGGTTGCCAAGGAGCAGGTCAAGGATATGGAAGAACTCCAGACCATTATCAAGAGTTTGATAGAGGTGGGAGACCGCCTTGGCAAGCCCGTTCTGGCTACGGGGAATGTCCACTATATCGAACCAGAAGAAGAGATTTACCGTGAAATTATTGTCCGTAGTTTGGGACAGGGGGCTATGATTAACCGAACTATCGGTCATGGGGAACATGCTCAACCAGCTCCTCTGCCAAAAGCCCATTTTAGAACGACTAATGAAATGTTGGATGAATTTGCCTTCTTGGGAGAGGAACTGGCACGTAAATTGGTTATTGAAAACACCAATGCCTTGGCAGAAATCTTTGAACCCGTTGAGGTTGTTAAGGGTGACTTGTACACGCCTTTCATCGACAAGGCTGAAGAAACAGTTGCTGAGTTGACCTATAAGAAAGCTTTTGAGATTTATGGAAATCCGCTGCCAGATATTGTTGATTTGCGGATTGAAAAAGAACTAACCTCTATTCTGGGGAATGGATTTGCTGTGATTTATCTAGCTTCCCAGATGTTGGTGCAACGCTCCAATGAACGGGGCTACTTGGTTGGTTCTCGTGGGTCTGTCGGATCTAGTTTCGTTGCGACCATGATTGGGATTACTGAGGTCAATCCTCTCTCTCCTCACTATGTCTGTGATCAGTGTCAGTACAGTGAGTTTATCACAGATGGTTCTTATGGTTCAGGATTTGATATGCCCAATAAGGACTGTCCTAAATGTGGTCATAAACTCAGCAAAAACGGGCAAGATATTCCTTTCGAGACCTTCCTTGGTTTTGATGGGGACAAGGTTCCCGATATTGACTTGAACTTCTCGGGAGAAGACCAGCCTAGCGCCCACTTGGATGTGCGTGATATCTTTGGTGAAGAATATGCCTTTCGTGCAGGAACGGTTGGTACGGTGGCTGCTAAGACTGCCTATGGATTTGTCAAGGGTTACGAGCGAGATTATGGCAAGTTTTATCGTGATGCAGAGGTAGAACGCCTCGCTCAAGGTGCAGCTGGTGTCAAGCGGACAACAGGTCAACACCCAGGGGGAATCGTTGTTATTCCGAACTACATGGATGTTTACGACTTTACGCCTGTCCAGTATCCAGCGGATGATGTGACGGCTGAATGGCAAACGACTCACTTTAACTTCCATGATATCGACGAGAACGTCCTCAAACTCGATGTGCTGGGACATGATGATCCGACCATGATTCGGAAACTTCAGGATTTGTCTGGTATTGATCCCAATGAAATTCCTATGGATGATGAAGGAGTTATGGCTCTCTTTTCTGGGACGGATGTGCTAGGGGTAACATCTGAGCAAATTGGTACGCCGACGGGAATGTTGGGGATTCCAGAATTTGGAACTAACTTTGTACGTGGGATGGTAGATGAAACCCATCCAACGACTTTTGCGGAGTTACTTCAGCTGTCTGGATTGTCCCACGGTACCGATGTTTGGTTGGGTAATGCTCAAGATCTGATTAAGCAAGGAATAGCAGACCTATCGACTGTTATCGGTTGTCGGGACGACATCATGGTTTACCTCATGCATGCTGGTCTCGAACCTAAGATGGCCTTTACCATCATGGAACGAGTACGTAAGGGCTTGTGGCTAAAGATTTCCGAAGAGGAGCGAAATGGCTATATTGAAGCCATGAAGGCCAATAAGGTGCCAGAGTGGTATATCGAGTCCTGTGGGAAAATTAAGTACATGTTCCCGAAAGCCCATGCGGCAGCCTATGTTATGATGGCCTTGCGTGTAGCTTATTTCAAGGTTCACCATCCAATTTATTATTACTGTGCTTACTTCTCAATCCGCGCTAAGGCTTTTGATATCAAGACCATGGGTGCGGGCTTGGATGCCATCAAGCGTAGAATGGAAGAAATCTCTGAAAAACGTAAGAACAATGAAGCCTCCAATGTGGAAATCGATCTCTATACAACTCTTGAGATTGTCAATGAGATGTGGGAACGTGGGTTCAAATTTGGCAAACTCGATCTCTACCGTAGTCAGGCGACAGAGTTCCTCATCGACGAGGACACCCTTATCCCGCCATTTGTAGCAATGGATGGTCTGGGAGAGAACGTTGCCAAGCAATTGGTGCGAGCGCGTGAAGAGGGAGAATTCCTCTCTAAAACAGAACTACGTAAGCGTGGTGGGCTCTCATCAACCTTGGTTGAAAAGATGGATGAAATGGGGATTCTGGGCAATATGCCAGAAGATAACCAGCTCAGTTTGTTTGATGAGTTGTTTTAAGGTCTTGGAGGGAAATAGATGAAACTAAGAATTTTTGCGGAAGATAAGCCGGCTGAGAAGGTATTTGAATATCAATTGGAACTTGCTGACCAGACAATACTTCTATCGACAGCACTCTTGTCAGGTGCTATTGCTTTAGCAGGATTATTCTCTGCTTTGAAAGAAAAATAAAAATAGAAAAGAGAAAACAGAATGGTTTTACCAAATTTTAAAGAAAATCTAGAGAAATATGCGAAATTGTTGGTTGCGAACGGAATTAACGTTCAGCCTGGTCACACTTTGGCTCTTTCTATCGATGTGGAGCAACGTGAATTGGCGCATTTGATTGTCAAAGAAGCTTATGCTTTGGGTGCGCATGAGGTTATTGTTCAGTGGACAGATGATGTCATTAACCGTGAGAAATTCCTCCATGCGCCGATGGAGCGTCTGGACAATGTGCCAGAATACAAGATTGCTGAGATGAACTATCTTTTGGAGAACAAGGCTAGCCGTCTTGGAGTTCGTTCATCTGATCCAGGTGCCTTGAACGGAGTGGACGCTGATAAGCTTTCAGCTTCTGCTAAGGCTATGGGACTTGCCATGAAGCCAATGAGAATCGCAACTCAATCCAACAAGGTTAGCTGGACTGTAGCAGCCGCTGCTGGACTTGAGTGGGCTAAGAAAGTCTTCCCAAATGCTACGAGCGACGAGGAAGCAGTTGATCTCCTTTGGGACCAAATCTTCAAAACTTGCCGTGTTTACGAAGAAGATCCTGTTAAGGCTTGGGAAGAGCATGCAGCTATCCTTAAGAGTAAAGCTGATATGCTCAATAAAGAACAATTTTCAGCCCTTCACTACACAGCGCCAGGAACAGATTTGACACTCGGCTTGCCGAAAAACCATGTTTGGGAATCAGCTGGTGCTATCAATGCACAGGGCGAAGGATTCTTGCCAAATATGCCGACAGAGGAAGTCTTCACAGCGCCTGACTTCCGTCGTGCAGATGGTTATGTCACTTCTACAAAACCGCTTAGCTATAACGGAAATATCATTGAAGGTATTAAGGTAACCTTTAAGGATGGACAAATTGTGGATATCACTGCAGAAAAAGGCGATCAGGTCATGAAAGACCTTGTCTTTGAAAATGCGGGTGCGCGTGCCTTGGGTGAATGTGCCTTGGTGCCAGATCCAAGCCCAATTTCTCAGTCAGGCATTACCTTCTTTAACACCCTTTTCGATGAGAATGCTTCAAACCACTTGGCTATTGGTGCAGCCTATGCAACTAGTGTTGTTGGTGGAGCGGAGATGAGCGAAGAGGAGCTTGAAGCTGCGGGGCTTAACCGTTCAGATGTTCACGTAGACTTTATGATTGGTTCGAACCAAATGGATATCGATGGTATCCGTGAGGATGGGACACGTGTACCACTCTTCCGTAACGGAGATTGGGCAAATTAAGGAGATAATATGTTAGGAAGTATGTTCGTTGGCCTCCTAGTGGGATTTTTAGCAGGTACTCTGACTAATCGTGGAGAGCGAATGGGATGTTTTGGGAAAATGTTTCTAGGCTGGATTGGTGCCTTTATAGGGCATTTGCTTTTTGGGACTTGGGGACCGATAATAGCAGGAACTGCCATTATTCCGGCAGTACTAGGTTCCATGATTGTCTTAGCGATTTTCTGGAGACGAGGAAGTTAATTTCTTAAATCTGATACTCAATGAAAATCAAAGAGCAAACTAGGAAACTAGCCGCAGGCTGCTCAAAGCACTGTTTTGAGGTTGTAGATAGAACTGACGAAGTCAGCTCAAAACACTGTTTTGAGGTTGCAGATAGAACTGACGAAGTCAGTAACATATATACGGCAAGGCGACGTTGACGCGGTTTGAAGAGATTTTTGAAGAGTATGAAACGAAAAGGAGGTTGGTCATTGAGACAGCCTCCTTTTGAGTGTGATATAATAGTGATATGAGATTAGATAAATTTTTAGTTGCCTGCGCTGTGGGGAGTCGGACTGAGGTCAAAAACATGCTCAAGGCTGGGCGCGTGACGGTAAATAGTAAAAAAGAGAAATCAGCTAAATTGCAGATTGATAAAAAAATAGATGAGATTCGCTTTGATGGGCAAGTGCTGGAGTATGAAGAATTTGTCTACTACATGATGAACAAGCCCAAAGGAGTTATCTCAGCGACTGAGGATCCCAAGCACAGAACGGTGTTGGACTTGCTGGATGATATTGCTCGGAGCAAGGAAGTTTTCCCAGTAGGGCGCTTGGATATCGATACGCATGGTCTTTTGCTCTTGACTAATGACGGCAAGCTTGCCCATGCTCTTCTTTCACCCAAGCGTCATGTGGACAAGACTTATCTGGCACAAGTCAAGGGAATCATGACCCAAGAAGATGTGGAGACATTTGCCAAGGGAATTCCTCTCAAAGACTTTACTTGTCAGCCTGCTAAACTGGAACTTGTGTCCATAGATTCAGAAAAGAATCAAAGCCAAATTCGTGTGACCATTGCAGAAGGGAAGTTTCATCAGGTCAAGCGTATGGTGGGCTACTGTGGCAAGGAAGTAGTAGACTTGCAACGTTTGACTATGGGAACGCTAGTATTGGATGAGAACTTGCAGCGAGGAGAATGGCGTCGCTTGACCAAGGAAGAATTAGAGGTTCTCCTTGCTAGTATCGCTTAGTTTGGTTTATATTCGAAAAAGGTGAGGGAGAATGTCTTTGCCTTTTATGTTTTTCAGTTGCTTCCTTTGTGAAAAGAGTTATAATAGACTGTAGAATAAAAGGAGGAATCTATGAACGCGATTCAAGAATCATTTACTGATAAACTATTTGCCAACTATGAAGCAAATGTCAAATACCAAGCGATTGAAAATGCTGCCAGCCATAATGGAATTTTTGCAGCTCTAGAACGTCGTCAGAGCCATGTAGACAATACACCTGTTTTCTCATTGGATTTGACCAAGGACAAGGTAACCAACCAGAAAGCGTCTGGTCGTTGCTGGATGTTTGCAGCTCTCAACACCTTCCGCCACAAGCTCATCTCACAATACAAACTGGAAAATTTTGAGTTATCACAGGCCCACACCTTCTTCTGGGACAAGTATGAGAAATCAAACTGGTTCTTGGAGCAAGTCATTGCGACTGCAGACCAAGACTTGACGAGCCGTAAGGTTAAATTCCTACTTCAAACTCCACAACAAGATGGCGGTCAATGGGATATGGTCGTTGCCCTCTTTGAGAAATACGGTGTCGTGCCTAAGTCAGTTTACCCTGAGTCTGTTTCATCTAGCAGTAGTCGTGAGCTCAATGCCATTCTCAACAAATTGCTTCGTCAAGATGCTCAAATCTTGCGTGACTTACTCGCTTCTGGCGCAGACCAAGCGACTGTTCAAGCTAAGAAAGAAGACCTCTTGCAAGAAATCTTTAACTTCCTTGCTATGTCATTGGGTCTTCCACCACGTCAGTTTAACTTTGCTTATCGCGATAAGGATAACAACTACCAAAGCGAAAAGGACATTACACCACAAGAGTTTTACAAGAAATATGTCAATCTTCCTCTAGAGGACTATGTTTCTGTTATCAATGCTCCAACTGCTGATAAACCATACGGCAAATCGTACACAGTTGAGATGTTGGGGAATGTGGTTGGTAGCCGTGCAGTTCGTTACATCAACGTGCCGATGGATCGCTTGAAAGAATTGGCAATTGCTCAAATGCAAGCAGGTGAGACTGTTTGGTTTGGTTCTGATGTCGGTCAGCTCAGCAACCGTAAAGCTGGAATCCTTGCGACAGATGTTTATGACTTTGAATCAAGCATGGACATTAAACTTACTCAAGACAAGGCTGGACGTTTGGACTACAGTGAGAGCTTGATGACCCACGCCATGGTCTTGACAGGTGTGGATTTGGACGAAAATGGCAAGTCAACCAAGTGGAAGGTTGAAAACTCATGGGGAGACAAGGTCGGTACTGATGGTTACTTCGTTGCCTCAGACGCTTGGATGGACGAATACACATACCAAATCGTTGTTCGCAAAGAATTGCTGACAGCAGAAGAACAAGCTGCTTATGAGGCAGAACCAATCGTGTTAGCACCTTGGGATCCAATGGGAGCTTTGGCTGAATAAAAGCATAGAAAAAGGAATCAGGTTTAGAACCTGGTTCCTTTTAAGTTGCTTGATTACATGATACCGAAGAAACGAGCTGCGATACCTACTGCAAAGAGTGCAAGGATGATTGAGATTGGTGATACTTTTTTCTTAAGCAACCACATGCAAAGGAAAGTAAGGAGAAGTCCCATCAATCCTGGAATCAATGAGTTCAACTGACCTTGCAGGGTTTGTGGTTGAACGCTATCCAAGCTCAATCCACCAAGTGCTTGACCAAGGATACCTTTCAATTCAGCACCTGATACAGGTCCTTCTGGGAATTTGATGTAGGCACCTTCAGCCAATTGTTTACCAGGAAGGTTAACAGTGAAGTTAATCGATACCCAACGTTGTACAAGAACGGCAAGGATGAACATACCAAGGATAGAAGCACCTTTAGTGATGTCTTTCAAGATACCACCAGACATATCTTTAGTGATTTCAGATCCAGCTTTGTAACCAAACTCTTGTGTGTACCATAGGAAGGCCATACGGATCGCATTCCATCCGAAGAAGAAGAGAAGTGGCCCAACTAAGTTACCAGATGCAGCAAGTGATGCACCAAGAGCTCCAAGGATAGGACGAACTGTAAACCAGAATACTGGGTCACCGATACCAGCAAGAGGTCCCATCATACCGATTTTAACCCCTTGGATAGCAGCGTCATCGATTTCAACACCGTTAGCGCGTTCTTCTTCAAGTGCAAGAGTAACCCCCATGATAGGAGCAGCTACGTATGGGTGAGTATTGAAGAACTCAAGGTGACGCTCAAGAGCAGCAGCTTGGTCTTCTTTAGTAGTGTACAATTTTTTGATAGCTGGGATTAATGAATAAGCCCAACCCAAGTTTTGCATACGTTCGTAGTTCCAAGAACCTTGAAGGAATTGTGAACGCCACCAAACTTTTTTACGATCTGATTTTGATAATTGAAGTTTTTCAGTCATGATTGTTCCCCTTTCTAGTAGTCTTCTAGGATATCACCGATTGGGTCGTTAGAAGTCGCAGCTCCTCCGCCACCGTTACCACCTTGTTTTGAAAGGTTAAGGTAGATGAAGGCAAGGGCAACACCGATTACACCAAGTGCAATCAAAGTCAATTGAGAAATGGCAGCAAAGGCAAAACCGAGTGCGAAGAATGGCCATACTTCACGAGTTGCCATCATGTTGATAACCATAGCGTAACCAACGGCAACGACCATAGCACCACCTACAGCCATACCACCATTCAACCAGTCTGGCATTAATTTAAGAGCATCTTGAACGGCAGAAGCAGGGATAGCGATAAGGAAGGCAGCAGGGATAGCAATACGAAGACCTTGAAGAAGAAGTGCGATAAAGTGAGCACGTTCAACAGCTGCAATATTTCCTTCTTTAGCAGCTGCGTCTGCAGTGTGAACCAAACCAACTGAGATTGTACGAACAATCATTGTCAAGAAAAGTCCAGCTACGGCAAGAGGGATAGCTGTTGCTGTTGCAACGGCGATACCTTCAGTAGTAAAGTTACCACCTTTGATCAAGATGATTGCTGCGGCAACAGATGCAAGAGCAGCGTCAGGAGCTACGGCAGCTCCGATGTTTGCCCAGCCAAGGGCGATCATTTGAAGTGATCCACCAAGCATAACCCCTGCTTCAAGGTTACCTGTTACAAGACCGATAAGGGTACATGCGACGATTGGTTGATGGAATTGGAATTGGTCGAGGATACCTTCAAGACCTGCAAGGAAGGCAACAACTACAACCAAGATAGCAGAAATAATTGAAATATCTGACATGGTTTTATTCCTTTTCTATTTTATGATAATAAAGTGAAAAATTTTCTTTGAATTCTTCGATAGTTATTGATGTCTATTATTGAACGTTGGCTTTGCTGATCAAATCAAACAAATCTTTTTTGGTGTCGTTTGGTACTTTACGTACGTCAAATTCAACACCGAGGTCACGCATTTTTTCAAATGTTGCAACGTCGTCTTTATCCATAGACAAAACGTTGTTGACCATTGTTTTACCTGTTGAGTGAGCCATTGATCCTACGTTAAGGGTCTTGATTGGCACGCCACCTTCGATTGCACGAAGGGCATCTTGAGGTGTTTCAAACAAGATAAGGGCATGTGTTTCTCCAAAGCGTGGGTCTTTTGAAACCTCGATCAATTTTTGAATTGGAACCACATTGGCTCTGACATTATTTGGAGCTGCTTGTTTAATCAATTCTTTACGAAGGTCGTCGTTGGCGACATTGTCTGAAGCAACGATGATACGGTCTGCTTTTGAATCTGGAGTCCAAGCGGTGGCAACCTGACCGTGAAGGAGACGAGTGTCCAGACGGGCAAGGTTAATCTTGAGTTTTCCATCTCCGATAACAGTTCCTTCTGGGATAGCAGCTTGGGCAACTGGAGCAGCTGCAGCACTTGCAACTTCCTCAGCTGGATTTAGCTCTTCTGGAAGAGCTTTGATGCCATCTTTGGCTTCTTTAATAATATTAGCAGCGACTTTTTCTACACCTGCAGCAGCGTCCATCAGGCGCTCTGTATAGGCTTGAATCAACATCGGTAAGTTAAGTCCTGTGATGATAGCAAACTTACGCTCAGGATTTTCTCCCATCACGCGGCTAGCTTGGTTGAATGGAGATCCACTCCAAAGGTCAGCCAAAACTAGAACCTCATCTTCTGCGTCAAATGCAGCAACAGCGTTATTAAACTTAGCGTATAGATCATCAGGACCTTCATTTGGCATAAAGGTTACAACTTGAACCTTTTCTTGTTCACCAAAGATCATAGATCCTGACTGATGAATACCCGCAGCAAATTCGCCGTGGCTCGCAATAATGATTCCGATACTCATTATTGTCATTCCTCCTTTTTGTTGTTTCAGTCTTCATTTAAGAAAACTTTAAGACTAAATAAGTATAAACCGTTTTCATATAAAAAGCAACTATTTGATATAAAATATTCAAGAAAACATTTAAATAGTGTATTTAATGATATTGATATAATAAGGTTTCAAGAAGACATAGTAATTTTTGATATTAAAATTTAATATAAAAAAGTTGGAAGCGCATTCCAACTTTTAAAATAGGTTTTTATTAGATTAGTGGGTGAAGTCGAGTACCATACGTCCTTGGATTTGACCTTTTTCCATTTCGTCGAAAACGGCTACCGCATCTTCTACTGGACGTTTTTGGACAACTGGGACTACCAAACCTTCTGCACCAAATTGGAAGGCTTCTTCCAAGTCTTTACGAGTTCCAACCAGAGAACCGATGACTTGGATTCCATCTAGAACGGTTTTGACGATGCTGAGTTCCATCATTTCAGAAGGAAGACCAACAGCAACGACACGACCACCAGCGCGTACAGAATCAACAGCTTGGTTAAAGGCAACTTTAGATACAGCGGTTACGACAGCTGAATGAGCTCCGCCATCTGTTTTTTCTTTAATAAGTCCTGGTACATCTTCAACTTCTAGACCGTTAATCACAATGTCAGCGCCTACTTCTTTTGCAAGGGCAAGTTTGTCATTGTTGATATCAACTGCGATAACATGAGCGTTGAAAACTTTTTTAGCATATTGAACTGCGAGGTTACCAAGTCCACCAGCACCGTAAAGAACAACCCATTGACCTGGTTCAACTTTGGCTTCTTTAATAGCCTTATAGGTTGTTACACCAGCACATGTGATAGAAGAAGCTTGGGCTGGATCAAGTCCGTCAGGAACTTTAACAGCATAATCTGCAGTTACGATACATTGTTCAGCCATACCACCATCTACTGAGTAACCGGCATTTTTTACTGTACGGCAAAGGGTTTCGCGACCAGTTGTACAGTATTCGCAAGTGCCACATCCTTCAAAGAACCAAGCAACGCTGACGCGGTCACCGACTTTAAGGCTTTTCACATCTGGTGCAATTTCCTTAACGATACCAACACCTTCGTGTCCTAGAACACGTCCTGGTACTTGACCAAAGTCACCATGGGCAACGTGGAGGTCAGTGTGGCAAACACCACAGTATTCAATTTCTACAAGTGCTTCCCCAGTTTCAAGTGGACGGAGTACTTTTTCTTCAACAGCAACACCAGTGCTTTCTGGATTTACAACAACAGCTTTCATAGCTATCCTCCTTGATATTGACCGAGAACAGGGATAACGGGACTGGATTGATTTTGTGTCAACAGAGT
This sequence comes from Streptococcus gwangjuense, assembly GCF_003627155.1. Taxonomy (NCBI): domain Bacteria; kingdom Bacillati; phylum Bacillota; class Bacilli; order Lactobacillales; family Streptococcaceae; genus Streptococcus; species Streptococcus gwangjuensis. The sequence continues at coordinate 1,562,429 of NZ_CP032621.1, read as the reverse complement.
CGAGTATGACGAGCTCTCTTGTATTTATATGTGAATTATATCACAAAAGAAAGCCTTTTCCAAGGTTTTGGAGGCAAAAAGTAGAACAATCGATTAACTGGTTGATGAGACTGTGAAAAGAGCACAAAGACCAGCTTGCAAGCTGGTCAGAATGGACTATAAGAATAAATCTTGCAGGGTTTTGGCAACCCCGTCTTGGTCATTTGTCAAGGAAATTTGCTCATCTGCATAGGGGAGTAGCTCAGGATTGGCATTTTTCATGGCATAACCTTTCCCAGCAAAAGCGAGCATTTCGGTATCATTGTGTTCATCTCCAAAGGCAATCAAATCCTTTTTGTCGCGGTTCATTACCTTGAGCAAGTAGTCCAAGGCGAAGGCCTTATTGACTCCTTTTGGGGTACACTCAAGGATATTGAGCGGACCACCCCAAGTATTAATAGAAAGTTGATACTGGTAGAAGGCATTCATTTCTTTTGCCAAGGCATACTTGTCACTAGCTCTGGTCTGCAACAGAATACAGTTAGGATCCTTGGTCACCAATTCAGGATTGAATTGATCTTCAGGCTGGAAAGCTTCTATACCAAATAGTTTAGGATCGGCAATTTCTTCATTGGGATTTGTAATGTAGAATTTTTTACGATATTCTCCAGCGATAAAATCGGCTTGAATATCTTCTGAACGTTGAACCATATCGAGCAGATATTTTTTGTCTACGGTCAAACACTTTTCAAAGTCCCAAGCTTGGTCTGGTAAATGAGTAAGGGAGCCGTTGAAATTAATCATAGGAGTGTCTAAGCCTAATTCACGGTAGAAATCTTTTGACATGCGGTAAGGGCGACCTGTCGTAATAATAACCTGATGCCCTTTTTCAGTAACTTTTTTAATAGTTTCTTTGGTAAAGTCAGAAATCTGACTGTCTGAGTTGAGCAGGGTTCCATCTAGGTCAACTGCAATAATTTTTTTCGTCATATAAACCTTTCTAGTGTCTTTCCAGATAAGATGTCTACTATTATAACAAAAAGCAGACAGAAAAGCAGATTCCAAACAAAAAATGAAATTCCATCAATTTCTTAAATAAATTAAACAAAGATGTTGAAAAAGTGAATGATAAATGATATAATTCTGTTATTGTTCGTAAAAATTAAAAGGAGATTAATAATGGACAAATTATTTAAACTAAAAGAGAACGGTACAGACGTTCGTACAGAGGTTCTCGCTGGTTTAACAACTTTCTTTGCAATGAGTTATATTCTCTTTGTAAACCCACAAATTCTTTCGCAAACAGGGATGCCTGCTCAGGGTGTGTTTCTCGCAACGATTATTGGTGCAGTAGCAGGTACCTTGATGATGGCCTTCTACGCCAACTTACCTTATGCTCAAGCACCAGGTATGGGTCTTAACGCCTTCTTTACATTTACAGTTGTATTCGGGCTTGGTTATTCATGGCAAGAAGCCTTGGCTATGGTCTTCATCTGTGGAATTATCTCATTGATTATTACCTTGACAAATGTTCGTAAAATGATCATTGAATCGATTCCAAATGCTCTTCGTTCAGCTATTTCAGCTGGTATCGGTGTCTTTCTTGCCTACGTGGGAATTAAGAATGCTGGATTTTTGAAATTTACGATTGATCCAGGCAACTATACTGTTGTAGGAGAAGGGGCTGACAAGGCTCAAGCAACGATTGCAGCAAACTCTTCAGCAGTTCCAGGATTGGTCAGCTTTAATAATCCAGCTGTTTTGGTGGCTCTTGCAGGACTTGCCATTACTATCTTCTTTGTTATCAAAGGGATTAAAGGGGGAATTATTCTCTCTATCTTGACAACAACTGTTCTTGCTATTGCAGTTGGTTTGGTAGATTTGTCTAGTATCGATTTTGCTAACAACCATGTTGGTGCAGCCTTTGAAGACTTGAAGAGAGTCTTTGGTGCAGCTCTTGGTTCAGAAGGTTTGGGAGCTTTGATTTCAGATACAGCTCGCTTGCCTGAAACTCTTATGGCTATTCTTGCCTTCTCGTTGACAGATATTTTTGATACAATTGGTACTTTGATCGGTACTGGTGAAAAAGTTGGTATCGTAGCGACAAATGGTGAAAATCATCAATCAGCTAAGTTGGACAAGGCTCTTTACTCTGATTTGATTGGTACTTCAATTGGTGCTATCGCCGGTACTTCAAACGTAACGACTTATGTTGAGTCTGCTGCTGGTATCGGTGCAGGTGGACGTACTGGTTTGACAGCTTTGGTTGTGGCAATCTGTTTTGCAATTTCAAGTTTCTTTAGCCCACTTCTAGCTATCGTACCAACAGCTGCTACAGCTCCAATCTTGATTATCGTTGGGATTATGATGTTGGCTAGCTTGAAAAATATCCATTGGGATGATATGGCTGAAGCGGTTCCTGCCTTCTTCACATCTATCTTTATGGGATTCAGCTACTCTATCACTCAAGGGATTGCAGTTGGTTTCTTGACTTACACCTTGACTAAGCTTGTCAAAGGTCAAGCTAAAGATGTTCATGTAATGATTTGGATTTTGGATGCCTTGTTTATCCTTAACTATATTAGTATGGCCTTATAATAGGATAACCCAGGGGGACTTTCCCCCTTTTTTAATACAAAGGAGATAGGTGATGAAAGAGAAAAGTATCTGGAAAGAATTATTGAATCGTGCAGGTTGGCTGTTAATCTTTCTGCTAGCGACAATTTTATATCAGATTCCTATAGGGGTTACTGCTATTTTAACTTTAAATGCAGTACCATTGTTACAGTCAGGACTGATAGTTGCTGGTATTTCAATTGTAGTTTTAGTACTATTTATTTTTGGAGCTCGTAAAACGCAGCTAGCAAGTTTTAATTTTTCTTTTTTTAGAGCTAAGGATCTAGCACGTTTAGGATTAAGTTATTTAGTCATTATCTGTTCAAATATACTTGGTTCTATCTTGTTGCAACTGTCAAATGAGACGACAACAGGGAATCAGTCTCAGATTAATGATATGGTTCAAAATAGTTCTTTAATTTCCAGTTTCTTCTTGCTGGCCTTGCTTGCTCCGATTTGTGAGGAAATCTTGTGCCGTGGGATTGTTCCTAAAAAGATTTTCCGAGGCAAGGAGAACTTGGGATTTATAGTAGGTACCATTGTATTTGCCTTATTGCACCAACCAAGTAATTTACCTTCTTTATTGATTTATGGAGGTATGTCCACGGTGCTATCTTGGACGGCTTATAAGACCCAACGTCTGGAAATGTCTATTTTGCTTCACATGATTGTGAATGGGGTTGCTTTTTGTTTGTTGGCTCTTGTGGTAATCGTGAGTCGGACATTAGGTATTTCTGTTTAAGATTTTTGACAATTGCTTACTTGTTTCTATTGGGAGAAAGATGAATGCAATCGTGTCCATCTTTTTCTTTTTATGGTAAAATAGAGAAATAATATGGTGAAAAGCCTTGAGGGAGTGACCGATATGTCAAGTAAAGCCAATCATGCAAAGACAGCTATTTGCGGAATTATCAATGTAACCCCAGACTCCTTTTCGGACGGTGGTCAATTTTTTGCTCTTGAGCAGGCACTCCAGCAGGCTCGTAAATTGATAGCAGAAGGAGCCAGCATGCTAGATATCGGTGGAGAATCAACTCGGCCGGGAAGTAGCTATGTTGAGATAGAAGAGGAGATCCAGCGTGTTGTTCCAGTGATTAAAGCGATTCGCAAGGAAAGTGATGTCCTCATTTCTATCGATACTTGGAAGAGTCAGGTGGCAGAGGCTGCTTTGGCTGCTGGAGCCAATATAGTTAATGATATCACTGGTCTTATGGGTGATGAGAAAATGGCCCATGTGGTTGCTAAGGCTGGTGCGAAAGTAGTCATTATGTTTAATCCAGTTATGACTCGACCTCAGCATCCTAGCTCGCTTATATTTCCTCATTTTGGCTTTAATCAAGCTTTTACAGTAGAAGAGTTAGCTGATTTTGAAAAATTGTCAATCGAAGAGTTGATGGAGGCTTTCTTTGAACGAGCACTAGCGAGAGCAGAGGAAGCTGGTATTGCACCAGAAAATATCCTGTTGGATCCAGGAATTGGCTTTGGTCTGACCAAGAAAGAAAATCTGCTTCTTTTACGGGACTTGGATAAACTACATCAGAAAGGCTATCCAATCTTTCTTGGAGTGTCGCGCAAGAGGTTTGTCATCAATATTCTTGAAGAAAATGGTTTTGAAGTCAATCCTGAGACAGAACTTGGTTTCCGCAATCGAGATACGGCTTCGGCTCATGTAACTAGTATCGCTGCGAGACAGGGTGTAGAAGTGGTGCGCGTGCATGATGTAGCTAGTCACAGGATGGCAGTTGAAATTGCCTCCGCCATTCGTCTAGCTGATGATGCGGAAAATCTAGATTTAAAACAATACAAATAAGATGAAAGAAATTGAAAACAATCAGTGGATTGCTAACTACCGGACGGACCAACCGCATTTTGGTTTGGAACGAATGGTGGAACTATTAGCTTTGCGTGGCAATCCCCATCTAAAACTCAAGGTCATCCATATCGGAGGGACCAATGGCAAGGGGTCTACCATTGCTTTTTTGAAAAATATGCTAGAAAAGCTAGGGATGAGAGTTGGTGTTTTCAACTCCCCCTATCTCATTCATTACACAGACCAGATTAGTATCAATGGGGAATCCATTCCCGAGGCTAGACTAGAAGCCCTCATGGCAGACTATGAGTCTTTGCTTGAGGGGGAGAAGGGCCTTGCTTTACAAGGAACAACCGAGTTTGAGATTATCACAGCTCTGGCCTATGACTACTTTGCCACAGAGCAAGTAGATGTGGCCATTATGGAGGTGGGCATGGGTGGACTCTTGGATAGTACCAATGTTTGCCAGCCGGTTTTAACAGGCATCACAACCATTGGACTGGACCATGTAGCCCTACTTGGGGACACCTTGGAAGCCATAGCAGAGCAGAAAGCTGGTATTATCAAACAAGGTATTCCCTTGGTGACAGGTCGCATTTTTCCAGAAGCTTTGGCTGTGATTGACCGCATTGCGGAAGGGAAAGATGCGTCGAGACTTGCCTACGGGGCAAATTATCATGTCAGTCACCAAGAGAGTGTGGTAACGGGTGAAGTATTTGACTATACCAGTGCTGTCAGACAAGGTCGTTTCCAGACTGGCCTGCTTGGTTTGTACCAAATAGAGAATGCTGGGATGGCCATAGCTTTACTTGATACTTTTTGTCAGGAGGATGGCCGAGAACTAGCAAGCAATCACTTGCTTGCTCAAGCTCTGGAAGAAACAAGGTGGCCAGGGCGTTTGGAAATCGTGTCAAGAGACCCCTTGATGATTTTGGATGGGGCTCACAATCCTCATGCCATCAAGGCTTTAGTAGCAACCTTGCAAGAACGCTTTGCGGATTATCATAAGGAAATCCTCTTTACTTGTATCAAAACCAAGGCTTTGGAGGATATGTTGGACTTGCTGGGGACCATGCCAGATACCGAGCTTACCCTGACACATTTTGACGATAGTCGGGCGACGGATGAAAGCGTGCTGAAAGAGGCAGCTAAGTCTAGAAATCTCAGCTTCCAAAGTTGGCAGGATTTTCTAGAGCAGAAATTTACAGATAAAAAAGAAGAGAAAAAAACAGTTAGGATTGTCACGGGTTCCTTGTATTTCTTGAGCCAAGTGAGAGCCTATCTGATGGAGAGGAAGAACGAGAATGGATACACAAAAGATTGAAGCAGCAGTAAAAATGATTATCGAGGCTGTCGGAGAGGACGCTAACCGCGAGGGCTTGCAGGAAACACCTGCTCGTGTGGCTCGTATGTACCAAGAGATTTTTTCAGGTCTTGGTCAAACAGCGGAGGAACATTTGTCAAAATCCTTTGAGATTATTGATGATAATATGGTGGTAGAAAAGGATATCTTTTTCCATACCATGTGTGAACACCACTTCTTGCCATTTTATGGTAGAGCGCATATTGCCTACATTCCAGATGGTCGTGTGGCAGGTTTGTCTAAGCTAGCCCGTACGGTTGAAGTTTATTCGAAAAAGCCGCAAATTCAAGAACGATTGAATATCGAAGTAGCCGATGCCTTGATGGACTACCTAGGTGCTAAAGGAGCCTTTGTTGTCATTGAAGCGGAACATATGTGTATGAGCATGCGTGGTGTCAGAAAGCCGGGAACTGCAACCTTGACGACAGTAGCTCGAGGCTTATTTGAAACAGATAAGGACCTCCGAGACCAGGCTTATCGTTTAATGGGACTATAAAAAGAATCCGCTTGAAGCGGATTTTTCTAGAAAGGAATCATTATGGATCAACTGCAGATTAAGGATTTGGAAATTTTTGCCTATCATGGTCTTTTTCCTAGTGAAAAAGAATTGGGGCAAAAGTTTGTCGTTTCAGCAATCCTATCCTATGATATGACCAAGGCGGCGACAGATTTGGATTTAACAGCCTCTGTCCATTACGGAGAATTGTGCCAGCAGTGGACTGCTTGGTTTCAGGAAACAACTGAGGACTTGATTGAAACGGTAGCCTACAAACTGGTAGAACGTACCTTTGAGGCCTATCCTCTTGTCCAAGAAATGAAGTTGGAACTGAAAAAACCTTGGGCGCCAGTGCATTTGCCACTAGATACTTGCTCAGTAACCATTCATCGCCGTAAGCAACGGGCCTTTATCGCCCTAGGAAGCAATATGGGGGATAAGCAAGCAAACTTGAAACAAGCCATTGAGAAACTGCGATCTCGTGGTATCCATATTCTCAAAGAGTCTAGTGTCTTGACGACGGAGCCTTGGGGTGGCGTGGAGCAGGATAGTTTTGCCAATCAAGTGGTTGAGGTGGAAACCTGGTTGCCCGCCCCAGTTTTATTAGATACCTTGTTAGCCATTGAGTTAGAGATGGGACGGGTGAGAGAAGTACATTGGGGGCCTCGTTTGATTGATTTGGATTTGCTCTTTGTGGAGGACCAGGTCATTTATACAGACGACCTTATCTTGCCTCATCCTTACATAGCAGAACGTCTTTTTGTCCTTGAATCATTACAAGAACTTGCGCCTCATTTTATCCATCCTACCTTAAAGCAACCTATCCGTAACTTGTATAATGCTTTGAAAAAATAGAAAAACTCTAGTTTTCAGTCGTTTGTAACTGAAGGCTAGAGTTTTTAAAATAGGTCATTTTCTTCTGGGAGGAGTATCGTTTCTCTACCGTCCATGTCTAAAACCAGTACCCTTGGCGGATAAAGAGGGTCGAAAGGATGGTTAAAGTCAAAATCAATAGCTGTAGGGAGGTGTTGACTTGAGAAGTGGAAGGTGATTTTTCCATGGTTATTGAGCAATTGAAACTCGAGTTCTTCTTCCAATTCAAAGACATTTTTTAAGAAATGGTCAATAATATACCAAAAAGAGTCAATCACATCATCAGGCAAGCTGGTAACAATGCCAAAACTAGCCGATCGCATGTGGGTATTGGTAAAAGCCATATTTCTGCCCCCTTTCTTTTCCCTTATCATACAGCAAATAGGATTAAAAATCAAGAAAAGGTGTTTTTTTCTTTATAAACATAGTTTTCTATGAAATTTTTTTCAAATAATCTTCAAAAAATACTTGAAAGTGTTTACAAATAGTGATAAAATGGAATAAGTAGAATCATGAAAACGAAATTTTCATACCGTCTCTTTTTTTGGAGTCTCGTGAGGTATGATATAGAAAGGAAATAGAATGAATACAGACGATACAGTAACGATTTATGATGTCGCCCGTGAAGCAGGAGTTTCAATGGCGACGGTTAGCCGTGTAGTCAATGGCAATAAGAATGTAAAAGAGAACACCCGTAAAAAAGTGCTTGAGGTGATTGATCGTTTGGATTACCGTCCAAATGCCGTGGCGCGTGGTCTTGCAAGTAAAAAGACAACCACTGTCGGTGTCGTGATCCCAAATATTACCAATGGCTATTTCTCAACGCTTGCTAAAGGGATTGATGATATCGCTGAAATGTACAAGTACAATATCGTCCTTGCCAATAGTGATGAGGATGATGACAAGGAAGTTTCAGTTGTCAATACACTATTTTCTAAGCAAGTGGATGGTATCATCTTTATGGGGTACCACTTGACTGAAAAAATTCGTTCAGAGTTTTCTCGCTCTCGGACACCAGTTGTTCTTGCAGGGACAGTGGACGTAGAACATCAGCTTCCAAGTGTCAACATTGACTACAAACAAGCTACGATTGATGCAGTGACCTACCTTGCTAAAGAAAATGAGCGCATTGCTTTTGTCAGCGGTCCACTAGTGGATGATATCAATGGTAAGGTTCGTTTGGTTGGCTACAAGGAAGCCTTGAAAAAAGCAGGTATTTCTTATAGCGAAGGACTGGTATTTGAATCTAAATACACTTATGAGGATGGCTATGCCTTGGCAGAACGCTTGATTTCATCAAATGCAACTGCAGCAGTTGTGACAGGTGATGAATTGGCAGCAGGTGTCTTGAATGGTTTGGCTGATCACGGTGTATCTGTGCCAGAAGAGTTTGAAATCATTACTAGTGATGATTCACAAATCTCACGCTTTACCCGTCCAAACTTGACAACTATTGCTCAACCTCTTTATGACCTTGGTGCTATTAGCATGCGTATGTTGACTAAGATTATGCACAAGGAAGAATTGGAAGAACGTGAAGTTCTCTTACCTCATGGTTTGACAGAGCGTCGCTCAACACGAAAACGTAAATAGAAAAAATCAGGGAATCGTGAAGATTTCCTGATTTTGCTTTCTGGAGAAGAGGCTTAGCCTTCCATATAGTCTTTCAAAGCTTGCCCTTTTAGTCCGGCATTGAGAGCGATGAGGAGTTTTAAGCGGGCTTTCTGGGCGTTGAGTTCTTTAACAAAGAAAACACCAGATTTTCTTAACTGCACGCCCCCACCTTGGTAGGCATAAACAGGTTCCGCGATACCGTTAAAGCATCGTGAAACCAGGGCGACTGGGATTCCTTTTTGTAGAAGGCTTTCTAATTTTTGAGCTGTTTCTTTGGGAATATTACCAGCTCCGAAGGCTTGGATAATTAAACCGTCCAATTGTTCCAAATCCAGCATATCAATCAGCTCATCTGTCATACCAGCATAAGCCGAGATGATAGGTACCAATCCTTGTATGTGATCAAGGTTAAAGCGAACACGAGGTTCAGCTGTTTTGAAGTAGAGGATTTCCTGTTTCATGATGAGGCCAAGTGGCCCGTGTGTTGGAGTCTGGAAGGTGCTGACGTTGGTCGTATGTGTTTTGGTGACATACTTGGCAGCGTGGATTTCATCGTTCATAACAACCAAAACTCCTTTGTCAGCAGCCTTGTCATCGCTAGCTACCCGCAAAGCACTCAGATAATTATAAACACCGTCACTACCGAGTTCGTTAGAGCTGCGCATGGCCCCTGTTAGAACGATAGGCATATGGGGAACTTCCATGGTATCAAGGAAATAGGCTGTTTCCTCTAGAGTATCGGTCCCGTGTGTGATCACCACTCCATCGTAGTTAGCAGCTTCCTCTTCAATTTTCTGGTAGAGGGCCAGCATATGCTTGGGTTTGATATGGGGACTTGGCAGATTAAAAAAATCTAAGGCGTGGACTTGGATTCCTTCAAGTGGGTTGGACACATGATTCATGGGATTATCTGAACTCGTCACAACAGCGCCAGAGGCATCGGCCTGCATGGAAATAGTCCCACCTGTATGTAAAACAAGGATTTTCTTAGGCATGATTTACTCACTCTTTCTGAAATGTGGTATAATCATTGTATCACAAAAGGGGAGATTGGGATAGGATGGAAGTCAAAGCTGTTTTTTTTGATATCGATGGAACCTTGGTCAACGATCGCAAGAGTGTTTTGAAATCCACTAAGGACGCGATTAAGATTGTCAAAGAGCAAGGGGTGCTTGTCGGTGTAGCGACAGGGCGAGGACCTTTTTTTGTTAAGGAATTGATGGACGATTTAGATCTAGATTTCGCAGTAACCTATAATGGCCAGTATATCTTTAATAAAGACAGGGTCTTGTTCACGAGTCCTATTTCCAAGTTACATTTGCGCCAGCTAATTACCTATGCTAAAAAAGAGGGCAAGGAGATTGCCCTAGGGACCAAGGATGCCATGTTGGGTTCTAAAATCATGTCCTTTGGTTTGGGTTCTTTTTCTCAACGAATCAGTCGCTTCATTCCCTCTGTTTTAACTCGGACGGTGAGTCATTCCTTTAATCGTATGGTCAGCAAGGTTGTTCCCCAAAAGGAAGAAGACCTGCTTCACCTGATGAATCAGCCTATCTACCAAGTTTTGATGCTGATGACGCCAGAAGAATCTGAGAAGGCGGCAGCTGATTTTGAAGACTTGAAATTAACACGTAGCAATCCATTTGCAGCGGATGTCATCAATCAAGGAATCTCTAAGTTGGAAGGTATTCGCCGAGTTGGGAAAGAATATGGTTTTGATCTCAACCAAGTGATGGCCTTTGGTGACTCAGATAACGACCTAGAAATGCTGGCGGGTGTCGGTATGTCGGTCGCTATGGGAAATGGTAGTAGCAGTGTTAAGGAAGTTGCTAAGCACATTACCACCAGCAATCAGCAAGACGGAATCCACAAGGCCTTGGAACATTTTGGTGTTCTGGCCTCAGAAAAAGTCTTTGTCAGCCGTGACTATCATTTCAATAAGGTCAAGACCTTCCACCACATGATGGATGAGCGAACCCAAGAAGAACCTCGAGCTTGGGATTTAGAAGGTGCAACCCACAGGGCTGGCTTTAAAATAGAAGAATTGGTGGAGTTTGTTCGAGCAGCCAGTCCCTCTGAAGAGGACTTTGATCAGGCTCTATCGCAACTTCATCAGGCTCTTGATAAGGCAGCAGATAAAGTGGCTAAGAAGACGCCTGCTCAGCAAGATTTGATAGGGCAGGTGGATGCCTTGATTGACACACTTTACTTCACTTATGGTAGTTTTGTCTTGATGGGAGTGGACCCAGAACGTATTTTTGATATTGTCCATCAGGCTAATATGGGTAAAATTTTTCCAGATGGCAAGGCTCATTTTGATCCAGTTACCCATAAAATCTTAAAGCCAGATGATTGGGAAGAAAAATATGCTCCAGAACCTGCTATTAAAAAGGAACTGCAGCGCCAACTCAAGGCTTATGAACGTCATAAAGAGAGAAATAAATCGTAAACAAAAAGGAGCTCTGGGCTCCTTTTCTTCGTGACTATAAGGTTTTTTCTTGTTCTCTCACAACCAGCAAATCAACCTTAGCATGGCGGAGGATGTATTCAGATGAAGAACCGACCAAAAGGCGTTCAAAGGCGTTGAGACCAGTGGCACCAACGAGAATGAGGTCCACTTCTTCAGCATCGGGAATGGTACGCGCTAGTAGGGTCTTTGGATTTCCCATTTCAATGACGATGTGAACATCTACCACACCAGCATCTTTAGCACGTTTTTCGTACTCTTTCATCAGACTTTCAGCGTCAACTTGGAGTTCTTCGTAAACTTCAGCATCAAAGGTGGATACGCTTTGGAGAGCGCGTGTGTCAATGACATGTGCGATGGTGAGTTTAGCGTCGTTTCGTAGAGCAGAATGAACTCCCTTGACAAAAGCCAAGTCCGCTTCTTTAGAACCATCGATTGCGACCATGATATTTTGGTAACGTTGTGCCATAATGAAACCTCCTGAAATTTTCTTACTATAATTGTAAACCTTTTCACTATAGAAGTAAAGTAAAAAAAGTATTTTTCAAAAGAATATTAGCGCTTAAAATCTATATAAATATATGATAAAATAAAAGAAAGGATAGCAGGAAAGAAGTGAAGGGAGGGAGAATGATGAATCACTCTTTTCAAGAAGCAAAAAAATCAAATTTCCTTTATTATGAAATCATCCTAGTTTCAGTCTTGCTAGAAGTTATCATGGTCTGGCAATTAGAGAAGCTAATTCCGCTTCTCTATCCAGGTTTTGTTGGCTTTTTAGTCTTTCATTTACTCTATCATTTGGTATTATTCCTAGTCGCTAAACGAAGTGGGCGTTGGGATTACTTGATGATATGGGGACTTTTCCTCATGTTCAATCTTCTTTATGACTCCTTTTTAGGCCTGCTTTTTCTAGGTTTATCTTTTGGTATGTGATGTGACTTTCGCAAAATACCTGCTATCTCCCCTGTCTTGGCCTCGCTCTTAGTGAGGTTTTTCTTCTGTGGGATTTTAATAACACATTTCAGTAAACTTGTCGCAATCCCTTTCTAGTGGTATAATGTTACTATCTCGATGAATTGAGGAAACAAGATGAAAGAATATAACAAATCTAGTAAGTTAGAGCATGTTGCTTATGATATCCGTGGTCCTGTTTTGGAAGAAGCCATGCGGATGCGAGCAAACGGAGAAAAGATTTTACGTCTGAATACAGGAAATCCAGCAGAATTTGGTTTTACAGCGCCAGACGAGGTCATTCATGACTTGATTATGAATGCGCGTGACAGTGAAGGTTACTCTGATTCCAAAGGGATTTTCTCAGCCCGTAAGGCCATCATGCAGTATTGCCAATTGAAGAAATTCCCAAACGTAGATATTGATGATATTTACCTTGGAAATGGTGTTAGTGAACTGATTGTCATGTCCATGCAGGGGCTTTTGGACAACGGGGATGAAGTCTTAGTGCCAATGCCAGATTATCCTCTCTGGACAGCAGCTGTCAGCCTAGCTGGGGGAAATGCCGTTCACTATATCTGTGATGAAGCTGCAGAATGGTATCCAGATATTGACGATATCAAGTCAAAAATCACTTCCAATACCAAGGCAATCGTCCTTATCAATCCAAATAATCCAACTGGAGCCCTTTATCCTAAGGAACTCTTGTTGGAGATTATTGAGATTGCCCGTCAAAACGATTTGATTATCTTTGCGGATGAAATTTACGACCGCATGATAATGGATGGACATGTGCATACGCCTGTGGCGAGCTTGGCACCAGATGTTTTCTGTGTCAGCATGAATGGTCTGTCTAAATCGCATCGTATCGCTGGTTTCCGTGTGGGTTGGATGGTCTTGTCTGGACCTAAGACACATGTTAAAGGCTATATCGAAGGTCTCAATATGCTGTCTAATATGCGCCTTTGCTCTAACGTTTTGGCTCAACAAGTCGTACAAACTTCCTTGGGTGGTCACCAATCAGTCGATGAATTGCTCCTTCCTGGTGGACGAATTTACGAGCAAAGAAACTTCATCTACAATGCCATTCAAGATATCCCAGGTTTGTCTGCGGTTAAACCTAAAGCTGGACTCTATATCTTCCCTAAAATCGACCGCAATATGTACCGTATCGATGATGATGAACAGTTTGTCCTTGATTTCTTGAAGCAGGAAAAGGTTCTCTTGGTTCATGGTCGAGGCTTTAACTGGCAGGAACCGGACCACTTCCGTATTGTTTACCTTCCTCGTGTCGATGAACTGGCCCAAATCCAAGAAAAGATGACTCGATTCTTGAAACAGTATCGTAGATAGGGCTTACATTCGAAAAAGCTGGAAACATTTGCCTTGAGCTATTGACAAAAGTGAAAGAATCAGATAGAATAGTAAAGTATGTTTAGTAACTGATCACTTTATAGCCGGCTAAACGAATACAAAATCTATGAGGAGGTATTCATCGTGAAACGTACTTATCAACCAAGTAAACTTCGTCGTGCGCGCAAACACGGATTCCGTAACCGTATGTCAACTAAAAACGGTCGTCGCGTATTGGCAGCTCGTCGTCGTAAAGGACGCAAAGTTTTGGCTGCATAATCCAAACGAACTATATCAAAAATCAGTAGGAACTCGAGTCTACTGATTTTTATTTTTGTAAAAAAGTTCAAAAAGGCTTTATATTTTTGCTCAAATAGTGTATAATATTTCACATACTGTAAAAAATGGAGAATAATCATGAAGAAATCAAAAGTTATGCTTTTTGGAGCTATGGCTTTGACAGCAGGTCTAGCTCTAGCGGCATGCGGGTCATCCCAATCAAGCAATGCAGACAAGACATACTCTTATATCTTTGTCAGCAACCCTGATACCTTGGATTATATTACCTCTACACGAGATTCTACATCTAGTATCACAACCAACTTGATTGATGGTTTGTTGGAAAATGACCAGTATGGCAATCTCATCCCATCTATGGCTGAGTCATGGACAGTGTCAAAAGATGGCTTGACTTACACTTATAAGATCCGTCAGGGAGCTAAATGGTACACTTCTGAAGGAGAAGAGTATGCGGACGTAACCGCTCATGACTTTGTGACAGGACTTAAGTATGCGGCTGATAAAAAAGCTGAAAACTTGTACTTGGTACAAGACTCTATCAAGGGGCTAGCAGATTATGTTGAAGGGAAATCATCTGATTTTGGAACTGTTGGTGTTAAGGCGGTGGATGATTACACACTACAATACACCCTCAACCAACCTGAGACTTATTGGAACTCTAAAACAACAGCAAGTATCCTTAGTCCTGTAAATGAAGCCTTCTTGAAGTCTCAGGGAGATGACTTTGGAAGTGTGACACCATCAAGTATTTTGTCAAATGGTCCTTACTTGTTTAAATCCTTCACATCAAAATCTTTGATTGAATTTGATAAAAACCCTAATTACTGGGATAAGGATAATGTTAAAATCGAGAAAGTGAAACTCTCTTTCTTTGACGGTTCTGACCAAGACAGCATTGCTAGAGGTTTCTTGGATGGTAACTATACAGATGGTCGTATCTTCCCAACAAGTTCAGTCTTTGCTGAACTCAAGAAGGGGAATGAGGACAAGATTACCTACACACCGCAAAACTCAGTTACTTTCTATTATCTTTTCAACGTGAATCGTCAAAGCTACAAGCAGACTATGAAACAGTCTGATAAGGAAAAGACAGATTCACGCGCAGCTATGCAAAATAAGGATTTCCGTCAGGCTATCAACTTTGCCTTTGACCGTCATGCTTATGCAGCACAGACAAATGGTGAAGATGGAGCAGACCGTATCTTGCGTAATACGATTACACCAAGTAACTTTGTCCAAGTTGGCGATAAGAACTTCGGTGACATTGTCAATGAAAAAATTGTCAACTACGGTAAAGATTGGACAAATATTAACCTAAACGATGGTAAGCAAGCCTTCTTGAACCCTGACAAGGCCAAAGAGAAGTTTGCCAAGGCCAAAGAAAGTCTGCAAGCACAGGGAGTAACCTTCCCAATTCATTTGGATATGCCAGTTGACCAGACTGCTAAATTAGATGTGCAACAGGCCGGATCTTTCAAACAAACAGTGGAAGAAACCCTTGGTAAGGATAATGTGGTTATCGATGTTATCCAACTATCTCCGGATGAAAAAGACCAGGCAACCTACTTTGCAGATACAGCAGAACAAAAAGACTACGATATTGACATCTCAGGATGGGGTGGAGATTACTCAGATCCGAAGACTTACCTAGCCATCCTTGATCCAGAGACAGGTTCTCAGTTGAAAAACATGGGCTTGTCTGAAGGAAAAGACAAGGAAGTCAAGGACAAGATTGGTCTTGCTGACTACAAGAAACTCTTGGATCAGGCTGATGCGGAAATCACAGATACTCAAGCTCGCTATGAAAAATATGCTGAAGCCCAGGCTTGGTTGACAGATAGCGCCCTCTTCCTACCAGTTCAAAGTGGTGGAGCTAACCCAATCTTCCGTAAGACTGTACCGTTTACAGGTCCATTCTCATTCGTTGGTCATAAGGGAAATGCAGACAACTATAAATATGTTGAACTGCAAAAAGAACCAGTAACTGCTAAACAGTACCAAGAGCTTTATGAAAAATGGCTAAAAGAAAAAGCTGAGTCAAATAAAAAAGCTCAGGAAGATTTAGCTAACCATATTCAATAGTATTCCTAGTCATGCTTTTCAGTTAATACTCTTCGAAAATCTCTTCAAACCACGTCAGCGTTGCCTTACCGTAGGTATGTTACTGACTTCGTCAGTTCTATCTGCAACCTCAAAACAGTGTTTTGAGCTGACTTCGTCAGTTTCATCTACAACCTCAAAGCAGTGCTTTGAGCAGCCTGCGGCTAGCTTCCTAGTTTGCTCTTTGATTTTCATTGAGTATAAGCATAGTGGCTGGATTCAGAAAAAGGCCTTACCAGAGCTTCTTGCTTCTGGTAGGGCCTTTTCTTTATTCTTTTAAGTGATAGGAATAGCTAGCGACAACGACGTCTTGGTGCCAACGGAGGGCATATTTGAGTTTGAGACTCATCTGATTGTGTAGAATATGTTGCCAAGCTTTACTAATAATAAACTGGGGATGAGGACTACTTGCTCAGGTCCATTGGCAATAGAAGACAGAGCGTCGCTTGACAAGATGGCAAATGCCTGCATTTTTCCCAGCTGTCTCCTCTCGCATTCAGTTAAGGACTTGAGAGATCAATCGATAAAAGTCTGTTTTAATTTTGTAAACATGGTTATTTCCTTTAATGAGAATTTTAAAAAGAGCTATTATACTGCTTTGGGGAAAATAGCATCAAGAGATGATAATGGGTTTTAGAATATTTTTTTCAGATGAGGAGAGAGGTCAGTTTTTTTGCTATAATAGTAGATAGAAAACGAGGTTAGAAGAGATGATTTTTGATACACATACTTAGAGTGTTTGGAGTACAGTTTAAGGACTCATGACATTATTAAGGCATAAATTAACCATAAAACTAACCAAAGGAAAGTTAAAGTAGCATAACGAAGAGGGAGATAAATCTCTCTTTTTATTTCACTATAATATTTGTAGATACTTGAAAACTTACTTTGCATAGAGTAAAATAATAATAGTTGGTTTTAATTTGAAGGGGAATTATATGTTGAAGTATGGTGAAGATTATCCAGATGCTTGTCCGCCATCTGAAGCAAAAGAGATGGAAGGTTCGTTTTATAGAATATGTAATAGTGAGGTTCCTGAAAAAGATGATTTTAAAACCCACGTAGATTTAGGTTTGAATTTTCCGCCCCCAAAATTATGTGAGGCCAAAGCTTTATCGTTTTTTGCATCAGAGCAAGCAATTGAAAAACTAAAAAAACGTTATCCTAAATTTAAAGATAAAGTTGCTGTGTTGATAAATATTTTACCTAGTCATGGTGTGGGACTGTTAGAAGGAGAACATTTAAATTTGTGGGAGTTTCAGGATGTGAATTTTCTTGATGCTCAGGAAGGAGGTTTAGAAAATGAGTAGTATTTTGGATTTTGAATCAGTAGAATATCTTTATATTTTTGATTACTATGATATTCCATTGTCATTTATTACTAAGAAGATCGATGATAAATATTATTTTGTATATGCAATTGATTTTGATACATTTTTTGTAAAACCTCTTTCTATTAAGAATTTGAAAACTCTATTTTCTGATATTTCTACGAATACACTTCTTCAAGAGTTTTATTTAGAAGATGACTTTTCCATTCTAAAAAGAGAAAATAATAATATCTTTGTTAAATATGGTGTTAAAATTTTCGAATTAGAGAATAACATTAATGCGAGTGAATATTTCCCTGAGGACGATTCAAAATTTGAGCGGGATTTGATTAGTGGAAAAAGTTTTAATATGCTATGTAGTGAATATACCACAACATTTTCAGATATTTTAAATAATAAACAACTGACAATAAAGCTAGTTGATTCTTATAATTCACACTCAGCAGATTTAGATGTCGTTGCTAAAGCGATAAATTTGATGGAAAATTTTATAGAGGGATCAAAAGTATTTTTAAAGGAACATAATATATTTACTAATGGGAAACTTGTACTAACACCATTTACCCCCGGTTCATTCAATATAAATTTTGAAATAGTTCGTCCGGAAGAGGTTACTCTTTTTGAGGATGAATTTGAACTTTATTTTGATGACTTTATTGTTTTTACAGAATCTATAAATTACAAAGAGGCGTCGGATGTCTACTCAGATGTAATTTTTGAGAATAATAAAATAGTAAAATCTTTCGTTGAATTTTATAATGTCATAAAAGAAAACGGCCTTACTGTAACTTTGGAAAAGGACAAGAAAAAGCTATCCACTATTATTGTTAATGAACAAAGTGATAAATTTATTCAAGACTTAAATTCTCTAGTTCAAAAGCAAGATGATGCGGAAGTATTTTCAGAAGAATTCTATTTTGAAGGAATAGTGTCTAGTGCATCCAATGCTCGAAATAATGTCTCTATAAAAACTTTATCTGGCATAGTAAAGGCAAAGTTTTCAAGTGAATTATTTAGGGAAATTAAGAGAATGAATAGAACCATTTCGGTGTCAAGTGAAATACGAGGAAGGTGGATAAAGCAAACTTTTTTGGATAAAAATAGAAATGTAATTTCTGAAAAATATGAAATTTTAAATTTTAATCAGAATAGTT
Organism: Streptococcus gwangjuense; assembly: GCF_003627155.1. Classification (NCBI taxonomy): domain Bacteria; kingdom Bacillati; phylum Bacillota; class Bacilli; order Lactobacillales; family Streptococcaceae; genus Streptococcus; species Streptococcus gwangjuensis. The sequence continues at coordinate 1,544,022 of NZ_CP032621.1, read as the reverse complement.
AGTATCTATAAAGTAAAAAACTAATCAAAAGAAGGTTAAAGTAGCATACAAAAAGAGGAATTCATTGAGAGTTCCTCTTTTAATCTATGTTTTTGACAATTTCATTGAACAAAGAAATGATTTTAGATTTTTTTGTGTGTGATAAATCTGAGATGTTATCGATCAATGTAGTTATAGGGACGGAATTATTTGAAAGCGGGAAATTAAAGAAGTCTTCTACGGTCATACCTAAAGCTGTAAGAACCTTTTCAAGTGTGCGTATTTTAAAATCGTATTTCATATTCTCGATGTTTTGTATTGCTTTAACACCTAACCCGGCTTGATTGGATAATTGTTCTTGGCTAAGATTCTGTTCTTTTCTACATTCTCGTATACGCTCTGCTATGTATTTTTGTAATTGATTAGCTTCCATCCGTAATTTCCTCTTTTATACTATTCTACTATCCTTTATATGATTTTTTAAGTACAATTAACTATCCAAAAATAAGATATTGGATAGCAAACTGTACAATTTTGTGTTAAAATAGATAAAAAACAATACAAAAGGAGTGTGGTCTTATGTTAGTATATTCTGCTGCAACTGCAAAATCGTATAGTGTTTACCATAAAACTAAAGTTATGAGTACCAGTCAAAAAGAACAATTATATAGGGCTTTTAAAAAGTATGCTATAGAGGAGTTTAAAAGAACAGAAAAGTTAATGAGTTATAACTATGATGGAAGAACTAAATTTTTCTCTAGAAATGTATTTAATGCTAGTTTTTATAGTTTTTATCAATCTAGATATTTCAGAGATACGCCTTTATATGATAAATTACCTACTTGGCTTTATTTTAATACTGGAAAAGATGTAGAAACAATATGTAAAAGAACTATAACATTAATAAAAGCTGCTGGGTATAAAGCAGAATATAATTATAAAAATGGTGTTACAATGTGGAAAGTTAAAAAGTAGAAAGTAAGTAAATAATATGAGTTTTGCCTTGTTGAATGTTTTTTTACAAACAAATAATGATGAACGTGTAGAAGTTTTATTTCGATATTATAATGGTGTAAGTGGAGGACGAATTACGGAAGAATACTATGGGAGTTCAGATGGTGGTCGAGTATCGGCAATTCTTCAAGGCTATTCAGTAGCAAACACAGATATTAAATATAATCCAGTAAAAAAAGATGACTTACATAAGTTCATATCAGCTTTTCCTAAAGGAACATATGATCAAAATATTACATTTATTGATTGGATGATAGCTAAAGAAAATAAAAATGAAGCTCCTCTAAAGATTCGTAATAAGTATGAGAGAGCTATTATAAAATGGTACTTACGAAATAATATAATTCAAGAATTTGAATTTAAGGATTTTGAATTATTTACGGATTTTCATGGGAGAGTATGTTCGATTACGGTTTGTGAATCTAAATTTATTATCTCGTTCATTCATAATTTTGGAAAAGAGAACGCTGAATTGTCGCAAATTCAAAAATTTTCATTCGAAAATATCCAAAACATAACTATAGATTATGATGAGAAAAGACACCCAACTATCTATATTCGTTTAAAAAAGGATCAATTTACTTATTATGGTGAAAATGGAGTGATTTCTTTATTTTTCCATCATATTAAAGATAGTATTTCAGGAGCATCTATTTATAAAAAAATTGCTAAACCATTCTCGGACTGGGAGTTAGAGTCGAGGTAAATTATGAGTAGTTTAGATGAAAGAGATCTTCGTTTCCCAAAACAATTCGGTGATTTTTCAGAATCTTTGGTAATGTATATTTTAGGATTAAATAATTGGTCAGTTGCTCTTATTGATCACGTCGGTGCTGATGTTGTTGCAGTCAGGAGGAGAGGAGATTCGAAAAGATTAGCTATTTCTGTAAAGGGAAGGAATTTTCCAGACACAGAAAGTAAATCGTTTGATTTTGATAGGAACAACATAAACAAATTGAAAGATACAGCTAACATGCTAGGGATGATCCCAGCAGTTTCATTTGTATTTGTTGATAGTCAAGAGGAAAAAAGAAAAATCAGAATAATCATGGCTGAGTTAAGTACGTTAGAATGTTTAGCAGAGAATTCAGAAACACACTTTGTTAATTATAATAGTAAACATGGAATACAAATTAAATTTACACAGTCACAAAGAACAAATCATTTAAAAATTATTAAACAAACACCTGATGTTTTTTATTCAGAATTAGTGCTCGATAGTGAGAATGTTTTTCAGTGATTGAATATAATATATTCATGTGTAAGTTAACCAGTCAGTGATATGTGAAAGTCCATAAATTGGTGAATGATTATGAATTTTTTATGATATATATAGTGATTAAAATGCATAGCAGTTATACGATTTTGTATAACTGCTATTTTTTTATGCATCTTACTATGTTCTTTTTAAAATCACATAAGGTAAGTTTCCACTGACGAGAGGCTATGGAGCCCCTTTGGGTAGTGTTGGTAAACCCCAGCAGGAGGTACCAACATATGGTAGATTTAACAAAAGTAGAACAACGTAGAGAAGAAGCAATTAAAAAAGCTAAATTATCTGGTGATTGGGATAAGGTAGAAAACTTATTAAATCAGTCTTATGAGAATTTATGTAGAAAAGATAGATCGCACGGTCTGTGTAGTTTAGACAGTAGTTCTATTGATAAAGGTTCTTTATTAGATACGATAGCAGATTATAATGACCCATTGTCTCTCTTAATTAAAAAAGAAGAAATTGCTATTATAAATGATGCTATTGAGAGTTTGTTGAGTGACAAAGACAGAGAAATTCTGTTTGGAGTGGTTGAAGGTAGATCGTACTCGAGTCTTGCAAAAGAAGTTGGACTTAGTGACAAAACTGTCAAAAGACAGTATGAGCGTATTATAGAGAGAATAAAAAAATTCATAATATCCTCCGAATTTTGCTGAAATTTCTCCTTATACTTGAGGAGGTAATTTTAAATGTTGTTATCTGTAATCGTCACAGTGTTTATTTGATTAAAAGTAGACGATTTGCTTTTAAGTCTAGCTAGAAAGAAGGTTTTAATTATGGCACTTAAAAATTTATCACATTTTACAGAGTTCAATGCTTCGTTATTCCTTGCTCAAAAAGAGTTACGCTTTATTTCGGCTACAAGGTGGATAGAAAGAAATGAGACTGGTTCAGAGACTGAAAAAGGAGTAAAAGTGGGAGTACTCATCTATTCTGATGAAAGTGACTATCCAAACGAAAAAAACAACATTGGAGAGCAACTTACTGTAAAAGTGCCGTTTGCATCGATGAAGGATTTTGACTCGTTTCAACCGATGCTCACAGCTATAGAAATTGTAGACATTGAGAAGGCAGTTGTATACGGAGAGTACCGTAATCAGCTTAGTTTGACTGCAAAAGTCATTGAAGTTGTCGAACTTTAAAGGAGGCAAATATGCCATCAATCATCGAAGAAATACCTATGAAGCTTTATAAAGGTATTAAGGAAGTTTATCGTCTTTGTAGTAGAAAACTTCAGGAGTACCAGAGGAAAGTCCAGATAGAAGAAAATCAAAAAAACTGGAATAGATTTCTAGCTTCTACGCAAAATGTATTGTTAGAATTAGTGAAAGAAAATATTCAGGAAAATCAGTTCGCATATACACTAGTTCCAATTTACGAAGATAAGAAAGTTGATCAAGCTGATGGGAGTAAGTCAATACAGAGAGTGCACGTAGCAGATGAAAGAGTTCCTATATGTACAATGGGCAACCATGGGATTCGAGAATTTGGAGCTAGGTGTGTAGTTTTTCGGTTTCAAATTTTTGGAGAGATAGATTCAGACGTTCTATTACGAATAAAGGATACTTGGATCTTTTATTTGCACAAATATGCTCTTCATGGTCTCGCTGATCTATATGTAAAGAATGGGTTGCGCTATCTAGTATTCATCATATGTAATGAATCAGATAAACGAACGATTAAAGGGGCGTTGTTCAAATTGAAACATCCGTGGTCTTAGATGGTTAAATTCTTTATGCCGTGAAAGTTGTTGATAATAGGCTAAGATAGATTAGACTGGTTGGGGCGGTGCGGTCGAACTTTTTTCGCCGCGCCGACACAATCAGCTCAATTGTCTTAGGGAACCTATTATCAATAAATCATGGAATAAATCTGAATTTAATCATCGTAATTTTGACGCTATTAACTTGATAAGCGTCAAACAAAAGCACGATAAGTATAAATATATATGTATAAAATAGATTCAACTAAACTTGTTAAGAGCTACTTGTATGGTGATACGATAGAAATGACAACTGCGAATGGACAACAGGAGCAGACTATCAAGGTAATATCTGGAAAACGTTATGTAAATCTGGAGACGGGAGAAATTCATGACATGGATACTTCCAGTAGTACACGACTCGATAATTTGAAGTCTACTAAACAGACTATGAAAAAACTACGCCGTCTAGTAGCTCATAATTTTACGGGAGGTATCAACCAGTTATGGATAACGTTGACTTATCGAGACCATGTTACCGATCCTGCTATAGTTTACATGGATTTCAAAGCGTTCATTCGACGCATTCGTAATCAGTTTGGAAATGTTGATTATATTACGGTCATTGAACCACAAGCTAGTGGAAGGTGGCATTTGCATGTGTTATTAAAGAACGATTCCGAACTAACAATTCCTAACAATGACCTTGCTAAGATGTGGAGGAAAGGTTTTACAAAGACCAAGAGGTTAAAGAGAGCTGATAAGGTTGGGAATTATTTGATTGCTTATTTATCTAATTTACAGATAGGTGATGAGGGTTCACAAAACAAAGCAATTATAAAAGGTGCGCGCCTATACATGTATCCCAAGGGTATTAGAATTTATCGGACTAGCAGAGGAATTAAAAAGCCTTTGGAAATTACAACAACAAAGGGTGAGCTTATAGAAACTTATAAAATTAACAGCCCTCCTACATTTTCACGGACCACAAAACATGAAACTCCTTATGGTGTGAAAGAATATACTACGGAGTTTTATGACAACTTAAAAAGCCTGTCAGATACTTTTATCGGAGCAACTGACAAGCTAAGTAGGTAATAAAAGAAGTTGTCTTTTATCATCCCTATTATATCAAAATAGGAGAATTTTATGGGAAATATATATAAAAGTAAGAGAGGGATTACGGAATTATTTGATATTCCGCTAAAAACCTTAAATAATGATCTAACAGAGATGAGACGAAATGAAAAATTCCAAGGATACATTTTAAAGCCTTCTCATAAGAGAGTCTATATAGATGTTGAAGGCTATAAGGAATTTTTGCAGTATAAACAAAAGAAATATGAGGAAGCTATGTAGTTATGTTATAATTAAGCTATGCTACATAGCTTTCCTTTGCTTTAAAAGTACAAGGAGAAAAAATGTTTTTTAAAGAATTGGATAATGGGAAATACCGTTATTATGAGAAATTCTATCATGAACGAGAGGAAAAGTGGAAACAAGTCTCTGTGACTCTAAAATCAAAATCTAGAGTTTCTCAAGCAGAAGCAAAACGTCGTTTAGCGCTAAAAATTGAAAAACTTCTAACCGCCCCTACAAAAGAGGAAGTTGAAAAGAAACAACTAGAAGAAATGAATTTCAGTCAACTATTGGAAGAATGGAAAACTATTCGTTCCAGTGAGATAAAATCTTCTAGTTATAGAAGTGAGGTGAAAAGTTTAGAGCTTTTCATGGGAATAGTAGGAAATTTGAGAATATCAGATTACACCACTCAGCTAGTTCAAACATATCTAATGAATTTGAATGTTCAAAATTCAACAAGAAAAAATCGAAAAATTTACTTGAATGGTATCTTTGATTATGCTGTAAAGGTCGGATATATTTCTGACTCACCAGTTAAAGGGGTGGTAATTCCGAAGCAGAAAGCGGACTACGAGAAGTTGCAAAAAGCTAAGGCTAATTTCATTAGTAGAGAGGAACTAGGACAGGTTCTATCGTATTGTGAAAGTCACAATAAAGATAAGCGTTATGCTTTGGCAATGGAATTTATCTTTTTAACTGGTCTTCGTTTCGCAGAGTTTATAGGGGTTCGCTATCAAGATGTAAACTTCAAAGCGAATCTTTTAACAATTGATCATACTATAGATTATGTTGCTCATGGATATGATGAGAGAATATTACAGACAACGAAAACAATAGGTTCTGTAAGGACGATAGTACTAAGTGAACGTTGCTTGGAAATTATCGAGTACTTTCGTAGTAACTGTTTTGATGAGGAGTTCATCTTTGTGACTGAGCAAGGTAACATTATGAGACAACCTTTGTTATATAGATTTATCAAAAATATTTGTGAAGTAGTGTTAGGTGGGCACAGATCCTATAATATTCACATGCTTAGACATTCTCATATTAGTTTGTTGGCTGAACTAGGGATACCCATAAAGGCTATTATGGAGCGAGTTGGACATAGAGATGAATCTATCACTTTAAGGATCTATAGTCATGTAACAAAAAATATACAGGATGAATTGAGAGAGAAACTTAATCAAATTCATCTGTAGATGCTAACCATAGAACTAACCAAGTACTAACCAAAGTGAATAGATACTAGAGGAAATATAGGGAAGTATAGAAGAAAGAAATTCTTTTCTTCTGGTAGTTAAGGAATATTGAGGAAAGAGAAGGAAATATAGTATGGATATTTTTGATACACATACACACTTAAATGTAGAAGAATTTGCAGGTCGTGAGGCAGAAGAGATTGCCTTGGCTGCTGAGATGAGTGTGACACAGATGAATATTGTTGGTTTTGATAAACCGACGATTGAGCGTGCTTTGGAGTTGGTGGATGAGTATGACCAACTTTACGCGACTATTGGTTGGCATCCTACAGAAGCAGGGACTTACACGGAGGAAGTCGAGGTTTACTTGTTGGATAAGTTAAAACATCCCAAGGTTGTGGCTCTAGGTGAAATTGGCTTAGACTACCATTGGATGACAGCGCCAAAAGAGGTGCAGGAGCAGGTTTTTCGTCGTCAAATTCAGCTATCTAAGGACTTAGATTTGCCTTTTGTTGTTCATACCCGTGATGCGCTGGAAGATACTTATGAGATTATCAAGAGCGAGGGGGTTGGTCCACGTGGTGGCATCATGCATTCTTTCTCAGGGACTCTTGAATGGGCAGAGAAGTTTGTCGAGCTGGGCATGACTATTTCCTTTTCTGGAGTGGTGACTTTCAAGAAGGCAACTGATATACAAGAAGCGGCTAAAGAGTTACCTTTGGACAAGATTTTGGTGGAGACGGATGCGCCTTACCTGGCTCCAGTTCCTAAACGGGGTCGTGAAAACAAAACAGCCTACACTCGTTATGTAGTGGACTTTATCGCAGATTTGCGTGGCATGACGGCAGAAGAGCTAGCGGCAGTAACAACTGCAAATGCAGAACGAATTTTTGGATTGGACAGCAAGTAATGAAGGAAAAAATTTCTCAAGTTATCGTGGTAGAAGGCCGCGATGATACGGCCAATCTCAAACGTTACTTCGATGTAGAGACCTATGAAACGCGAGGTTCTGCCATTAATAATCAGGATATAGAGCGTATTCAGCGCTTGCACCAACGCCATGGAGTCATTGTCTTTACAGACCCAGATTTTAATGGGGAGCGGATTCGTCGCATGATTATGACGGCCATTCCAACAGTTCAGCATGCCTTCCTCAAACGAGATGAAGCTGTTCCCAAGTCCAAGACCAAGGGGCGTTCTCTGGGAATCGAACATGCTAGCTATGAAGACCTGAAAACAGCTCTAGCTCAGGTTACAGAACAATTTGAACATGAGAGTCAGTTTGATATCGGTCGTAGCGACTTGATTCGACTTGGTTTTCTAGCAGGGGCAGATAGCCGTAAACGACGAGAATATCTGGGAGAGACTCTCCGAATCGGCTATTCTAACGGAAAGCAACTCCTCAAACGCTTAGAGTTGTTCGGGGTTACCTTGGCAGAAGTAGAAGAAGCCATGAAATCTTATGAGAATAGTTAAGCAGACCCCAAATGTAAGGGGAATGTGTTACAATAGAAGTAAGTAGATTTATGTCAGTGGCTTCACTTTGATAATATTTAAATAGATGTTTACAAGGAAAGAGTGAAATGAAAATACAAGTTGACAGAGATTCGATCTGCATGGGGGATGATGTTTTCTCTCATCAGATGGATCTTGATATCCCGGAGGATATGACAGTTGAGGAGCTTTGTAGTTTTCTTCAAAAGGACAGATATTTGCCTAATTTAGACTGGGCAGAATGGCACCTCCTACATGGTGGAAAAACAGTGGCCACTTATTATACAAAAACAAAAGAATTGACAAATCCAAATATCTATTTAAAAGACCTGATGTACCAGAGTTCAGGAGAGAGTCATTTTGTTTGGATACATTGTCGCATAGATTAGAAAAGAGAATAGATGAGAATTGCAGATTATAGCGTGACCAAGGCAGTGCTGGAGCGTCACGGCTTTACCTTTAAAAAGTCCTTTGGGCAAAATTTCTTGACGGATACCAATATCCTTCAAAAAATCGTGGATACAGCTGAGATTGATGATCAGGTCAATGTCATCGAAATCGGGCCAGGGATTGGTGCCTTGACGGAATTTTTGGCTGAGCGTGCGGCTCAAGTCATGGCTTTTGAGATTGACCATCGTTTGGTACCAATTTTGGCAGATACCCTGCGTGATTTTGACAATGTGACCGTAGTCAACGAGGACATTCTTAAGGTTGATTTGGCGCAACATATCCAGAATTTTAAAAATCCTGACCTGCCAATCAAGGTAGTGGCTAACTTGCCTTATTACATCACGACGCCTATTCTCATGCACTTGATCGAGAGTGGCATTCCTTTTAGTGAGTTTGTGGTCATGATGCAAAAAGAAGTGGCAGACCGTATCTCGGCTCAACCAAATACCAAGGCTTATGGTAGCTTGTCGATTGCGGTTCAGTACTATATGACTGCCAAGGTTGCCTTCATCGTGCCTCGTACGGTCTTTGTGCCAGCGCCAAATGTGGACTCAGCTATTTTGAAAATGGTGCGCCGTCCAGAACCAGCTGTAGCAGTGGAAGACGAGAACTTCTTCTTTAAGGTTTCCAAGGCAAGTTTCACCCATCGCCGCAAGACCTTGTGGAATAACTTGATAGGTTACTTTGGCAAGACTGAAGAGGTCAAGGACAAACTGACCAAGGCTTTGGACCAAGCAGGCTTGTCACCAAGTGTGCGTGGGGAAGCTCTCAGCTTGGCAGAATTTGCCAGTCTAGCAGACGCGCTTAAAGGGCAAGGACTCTAAAATGCAAGGACAAATTATTAAAGCCTTGGCAGGCTTCTACTATGTAGAGAGTGATGGCCAGGTTTATCAGACACGGGCGCGTGGAAATTTTCGTAAAAAAGGGCACACACCCTATGTTGGGGATTGGGTCGATTTTTCTGCCGAGGAAAATTCAGAAGGCTATATCCTCAAGATTCATGAACGGAAAAACAGTCTGGTCCGTCCGCCTATTGTCAATATTGACCAAGCTGTGGTAATCATGTCTGCCAAAGAACCTGATTTTAACAGCAATTTGTTGGATCGTTTCTTAGTTCTTTTGGAGCACAAGGGCATCCATCCTATCGTTTATATTTCCAAAATGGACCTACTGGAAGATAGAGGGGAACTGGATTTTTACCAACAGACCTATGGTGATATCGGCTATGACTTTGTGACCAGTAAAGAGGAACTCCTGCCTTTATTGACAGGCAAGGTTACGGTCTTTATGGGGCAGACAGGTGTTGGGAAGTCAACACTTCTCAATAAAATCGCACCAGACCTCAATCTTGAAACAGGAGAAATTTCAGACAGTCTGGGTCGCGGGCGCCACACTACTCGAGCAGTTAGTTTTTATAATCTCAATGGAGGTAAAATCGCAGACACACCAGGTTTTTCATCATTGGATTATGAAGTATCAACGGCGGAAGACCTCAATCAGGCCTTTCCAGAGATTGCTAGTGTCAGCCGAAACTGCAAATTCCGCACTTGTACCCATACCCATGAGCCGTCCTGTGCAGTGAAGCCGGCAGTAGAAGAGGGTGCCATTGCCACCTTCCGTTTTGACAACTACCTGCAATTCCTCAGTGAGATTGAAAATCGCAGAGAAACCTATAAAAAAGTCAGCAAAAAAATTCCAAAATAAGGAGAAACCTATGTCTCAATACAAGATTGCTCCGTCAATTCTGGCAGCAGATTATGCCAACTTTGAACGTGAAATCAAACGCCTAGAAGCAACTGGGGCAGAATATGCCCATATCGATATCATGGATGGGCACTTTGTGCCACAAATCAGTTTTGGTGCAGGTGTGGTCGAAGCTCTTCGCCCTCATAGCAAGATGGTCTTTGACTGCCACTTGATGGTAGCTAATCCTGAGCATCATTTAGAAGACTTTGCGCGTGCGGGAGCGGATATCATCAGCATCCATGTGGAAGCAACACCCCATATTCATGGTGCCCTCCAAAAAATTCGTTCACTCGGTGTCAAGCCATCAGTTGTCATCAATCCTGGTACGCCTGTTGAAGCTATCAAGCACGTCCTTCATCTAGTTGACCAAGTTTTAGTCATGACGGTTAATCCAGGTTTTGGTGGGCAAGCCTTTCTGCCAGAAACCATGGATAAGGTTCGTGAGTTGGTTGCACTTCGTAAGGAAAAAGGCTTGAACTTTGAAATCGAAGTGGATGGCGGGATTGATGACCAAACTATTGCTCTGGCCAAAGAAGCTGGTGCGACTGTTTTTGTAGCAGGTTCCTATGTCTTTAAGGGAGAAGTCAATGAGCGAGTACAAACTCTCAGAAAACAACTGGACTAGGGTTGCTGTTTTTGCTGGCGGAGACCGCGGTCATTACCGGACGGACTTTGATAGATTTGTCGGTGTGGATCGAGGTTCTCTCTGGGTCTTGGAAGAAGATTTGCCTCTTGCTCTAGCAGTCGGAGATTTTGATTCTGTGACGGAAGAAGAGCGACAGGTGATTCAAAAACGTGCCCAGCATTTTGTCCAAGCCCGACCAGAAAAAGATGATACAGATTTGGAACTGGCTCTCTTAACCATCTTTGAGCAAAATCCTCAGGCTGCGGTCACTATTTTCGGTGCTTTGGGTGGTCGTATTGATCATATGCTAGCTAACGTCTTTCTACCTAGCAATCCTAAGTTGGCTCCCTATATGCGCCAGATAGCGATTGAAGATGGGCAAAATTTGATTGCCTATTGTCCAGAAGGGACCAGTCAGTTAGAACCTCGTTTAGACTATGACTATCTAGCCTTTATGCCAGTTCGGGATAGCCAGCTGACTATTCTCGGTGCTAAGTATGAGTTGACTGAGGAAAATTTTTTCTTTAAAAAAGTGTACGCTTCTAACGAATATATAGATAGGGAAGTGTCGGTGACTTGCCCAGATGGCTATGTAGTCGTGCTGCATAGCAAGGACAGGAGGTAGGATGGAAAGTTTACTTGTTCTATTATTGATTGCCAACCTTGCTGGCCTCTTTCTGATTTGGCAAAGGCAGGATAAGCAGGAGAAACACCTAAGCAAGAGCTTGGAGGATCAGGCAGATCACTTGTCAGACCAGTTGGACTACCGCTTTGAACAAGCCCGACAAGCCAGTCAGTTGGACCAAAAAGATTTGGAAGTGGCTGTCAGTGACCGTTTGCAAGAAGTGCGAATCGAGTTGCACCAAGGCTTAACTCAGGTCCGTCAAGAAATGACGGAGAATCTCCTCCAAACCAGGGATAAGACTGACCAACGTCTCCAAGCCCTGCAGGAATCAAATGAGCAACGTTTGGAACAAATGCGCCAGACAGTCGAGGAAAAACTAGAAAAGACCTTGCAGACACGCTTACAAGCCTCCTTCGAGACAGTTTCCAAACAACTGGAGTCTGTCAATCGTGGTCTTGGAGAAATGCAGACAGTTGCCCGCGATGTCGGAGCCCTCAACAAGGTTCTCTCTGGAACCAAAACGCGAGGGATTCTGGGAGAATTGCAACTGGGGCAAATCATCGAAGACATCATGACACCTGCCCAGTACGAACGAGAATACGCAACGGTTGAAAACTCTAGTGAACGAGTGGAGTATGCCATCAAGTTGCCTGGACAGGGTGACCAGGAATATGTCTACTTACCGATTGACTCCAAGTTTCCACTGGCAGATTATTACCGCTTAGAAGAAGCCTATGAAGCGGGTGACAAGGACGAGATCGAACGCTGTCGTAAGTCGCTCCTAGCCAGCGTCAAACGCTTTGCCAAGGATATCAAGAGCAAGTACATAGCACCGCCTCGGACTACCAATTTTGGAGTTTTGTTTGTTCCGACAGAAGGTCTCTACTCAGAAATCGTCCGCAATCCGGTCTTCTTTGATGACTTGAGACGGGAAGAGCAGATTATTGTCGCAGGTCCAAGTACCCTATCAGCTCTTCTCAATTCCCTATCAGTTGGTTTCAAAACCCTTAATATCCAAAAGAGTGCTGACCATATTAGTAAGACTCTTGCTAGTGTTAAGACCGAGTTTGGCAAGTTTGGTGGCATTCTGGTCAAGGCACAAAAACACCTCCAACATGCCTCTGGCAATATTGATGAACTATTAAACCGTCGTACCACAGCTATCGAGCGGACGCTCCGTCACATTGAGTTGTCAGAAGGTGAGCCTGCGCTTGATCTACTCCATTTCCAAGAAGATGAGGAAGAATATGAAGATTAGTCACATGAAAAAAGATGAGCTATTTGAAGGCTTTTACCTAATCAAGTCAGCTGACCTGAGGCAAACTCGAGCTGGGAAAAATTACCTAGCTTTTACCTTTCAAGATGATAGTGGCGAGATTGAAGGGAAACTCTGGGATGCCCAACCTCATAACGTTGAGGCCTTTACCGCAGGTAAGGTTGTCCACATGAAAGGACGCCGAGAAGTTTATAACAATACCCCTCAAGTCAATCAAATTACCCTCCGCCTGCCTCAGCCTGGTGAACCCAATGATCCAGCTGATTTCAAGGTCAAGTCGCCAGTTGATGTCAAGGAAATCCGTGACTATATGTCGCAAATGATTTTTAAAATAGAAAATCCTGTCTGGCAACGGATTGTCCGAAATCTCTACACCAAGTATGATAAGGAATTTTACTCCTATCCAGCAGCCAAGACCAACCACCATGCCTTTGAAACGGGTTTGGCTTTCCACACTGCAACCATGGTGCGTTTGGCAGATGCTATTAGCGAAGTTTATCCTCAGCTCAATAAGAGCCTGCTCTATGCGGGGATTATGCTGCATGACTTGGCTAAGGTCATTGAGTTGACGGGACCAGACCAGACCGAGTATACAGTGCGAGGCAATCTCCTTGGGCATATTGCTTTGATTGATAGCGAAATTACTAAAACAGTTATGGAACTCGGTATCGATGATACCAAGGAAGAAGTCGTTCTGCTTCGTCACGTCATCCTTAGTCACCACGGCTTGCTTGAGTATGGAAGTCCAGTCCGTCCACGCATTATGGAAGCAGAGATTATCCATATGATTGATAATCTGGATGCAAGCATGATGATGATGTCAACAGCTCTGGCTTTGGTGGATAAAGGAGAGATGACCAATAAAATCTTCGCTATGGACAATCGTTCCTTCTATAAACCAGATTTAGATTAATAATTTAAGAAAAATGAGCATTTTTTAGGATAAGAATGTTCGTTTTTTTATGTGAATATGGTATAATAGATAAAATATCAAAATTAAATGAAGTGGGAAATAGAAATGAAATTAAGAAGAAGTGATCGGATGGTTGTCATTTCCAACTATTTGATTAATAATCCTTATAAACTAACTAGTCTTAATACTTTTGCTGAAAAGTATGAATCTGCTAAATCATCTATCTCAGAAGATATCGTCATTATCAAACGTGCCTTTGAGGAAATCGAAATTGGTCATATCCAGACAGTAACTGGTGCTGGTGGAGGTGTCATCTTCACACCATCAATCTCAAGCCATGATGCCAAGGAAATGGTTGAGGACTTGCGTGACAAGTTGTCAGAAAGTGACCGTATCTTGCCAGGTGGTTACATCTACCTGTCTGATTTGCTTAGCACACCAGCCATCTTGAAAAATATTGGTCGTATTATTGCCAAGAGCTTTATGGACCAAAAAATTGATGCGGTTATGACCGTAGCGACCAAGGGTGTTCCACTTGCAAATGCAGTTGCCAATGTCCTCAATGTTCCTTTTGTCATTGTGCGCCGTGACCTGAAAATTACCGAAGGTTCAACTGTCAGCGTCAACTATGTTTCAGGTTCAAGTGGTGACCGTATTGAGAAAATGTTCCTTTCAAAACGTAGTCTCAAGGCAGGCAGCCGTGTCTTGATTGTGGATGACTTCTTGAAAGGCGGCGGAACTGTCAATGGGATGATTAGTCTTTTGCGCGAGTTCGACTCAGAACTGGCAGGTGTAGCGGTCTTTGCGGACAATGCTCAAGAAGAACGTGAAAAGCAGTTTGACTACAAGTCACTCTTGAAGGTAACCAATATTGATGTCAAGAACCAAGCCATCGATGTTGAGGTTGGTAATATCTTTGACGAAGATAAATAAGAGATAGAACTAAAGGTTGGAACGATTGTCCCAGCCTTTCTTTGCAAATAGAATAGAAAGAAGCTTATGAAAACACCATTTATCAATAGAGAAGAGTTAGAAGCGATTGTTGCCGAGTTCCCGACTCCCTTTCACTTGTATGATGAGAAGGGGATTCGTGAGAAGGCAAGAGCCGTCAACCAAGCATTTTCGTGGAACAAGGGCTTTAAGGAATATTTTGCAGTTAAGGCTACTCCAACCCCAGCTATCTTGAAAATTCTTCAAGAGGAAGGCTGTGGCGTGGATTGCTCTAGTTATGTAGAGCTTTTGATGAGTCATAAACTGAATTTTCCTGGTTCTGAGATTATGTTCTCTTCAAACAACACGCCAGATAAGGAATACGCCTATGCGCGTGAATTGGGTGCGACTATTAACTTGGATGCCTTTGAAGATATTGAACATCTGGAGCGTGCAGCAGGCATTCCAGAAATTATTTCTTGTCGTTACAATCCTGGAGGCGTTTTTGAACTGGGGACAGACATTATGGACAATCCTGGAGAAGCCAAGTTTGGTATGACCAAGGACCAGCTCTTTGAAGCTTTTGCCATCTTGAAGGAAAAAGGAGCCAAGACTTTTGGAATTCACTCCTTCCTAGCGTCTAATACTGTTACCCATCTCTATTATCCAGAGTTGGCTCGTCAGCTTTTTGAATTGGCTGTTGAAATCAAGGAAAAGTTGGGCATTTCGCTAGACTTTATCAATCTTTCTGGCGGTATTGGTGTCAACTATCGTCCAGACCAGGAGCCAAATGATATCGCCTTGATTGGTGAGGGAGTTCGTAAGGTGTATGAAGAGGTTCTTACGCCAGCAGGTCTTGGTCAGGTTAAGATTTTCACCGAATTGGGTCGTTTTATGTTGGCACCTCACGGTGCTTTGGTCACAAGAGTCACTCATAAGAAGAAAACTTACCGTACCTATCTAGGTGTGGATGCATCAGCAGTCAACCTTATGCGTCCAGCCATGTATGGAGCCTATCACCATATTACTAACGTGACCCATCCAGAAGGACCAGCTGAAGTAGTAGATGTGGTTGGTTCACTCTGTGAAAACAATGATAAATTTGCAGTGAATCGCGAACTGCCTCATACAGAAATCGGTGATTTGCTGGTAATTCATGATACAGGTGCCCACGGTTTTTCAATGGGCTACCAGTATAATGCCAAACTTCGTTCTGCGGAAATCCTTTATACTGAAGAAGGTAAAGCCCGCCAAATCCGCCGTGCAGAGCGCCCTGAGGACTATTTTGCAACCTTGTATGGTTTTGATTTTGAAGAGTAAAATGATAAGTAATTGAAAATGAAATTGAAAAACAGATTGCTTTCTAAAAAATAGGCAAAAATCTTGTTTTTCCTTCAAGTCGTGATATAATAAAACTATAAAACGTTTTCAAGGAAGGTAACGATATGTCTGAAGAAACAATTGATTATGGACAAGTGACAGGAATGGTGCATTCGACAGAAAGCTTTGGGTCAGTAGATGGGCCTGGTATTCGCTTTATTGTCTTTTTGCAGGGCTGTCACATGCGTTGCCAGTATTGCCACAACCCGGACACTTGGGCTATGGAGTCCAATAAATCACGTGAACGGACGGTAGATGATGTCTTGACAGAAGCCTTGCGCTACCGCGGTTTCTGGGGAAATAAGGGTGGGATTACAGTCAGTGGAGGAGAAGCACTCTTGCAGATTGATTTCCTGATTGCCCTCTTCACCAAGGCAAAGGAACAAGGAATCCACTGTACCTTGGATACCTGTGCCCTTCCATTCCGTAATAAACCACGTTACCTTGAGAAGTTTGACAAACTCATGGCTGTCACTGATTTGGTTCTCTTGGATATCAAGGAAATTAACGAAGAACAGCACAAGATTGTCACTAGCCAAACTAATAAAAATATCTTGGCCTGTGCCCAGTATCTATCAGATATCGGGAAACCTGTCTGGATTCGCCACGTGCTAGTTCCAGGTTTGACAGACAGAGATGATGACTTGATTGAACTTGGTAAGTTCGTCAAGACTCTCAAAAATGTGGATAAGTTTGAAATTCTACCATATCATACCATGGGTGAGTTCAAATGGCGTGAATTGGGAATTCCTTATTCGCTCGAAGGGGTTAAACCACCAACAGCAGACCGCGTCAAGAACGCTAAAAAACTCATGGATACCGAAAGTTATCAAGACTATATGAAACGTGTACATGGATAAAAAAGAAGCCTGATGGAAACATCGGGCTTTTGACTTGCAAAAAGACTTAGCAAATCAGCTAAGCCTTTTTCTTCTTATCTCGAACGTTGTTTTCCAGCGTTGCGATTTTTATGTTTTTTCTTGCTTGTGATAGCAGTTGGTTGTCCAGGGGTAACGTCTTTTCGTCCACTTGGTGTAGAGAAAGTACTTGCTTTTGGTGGGTTCTTTGCCAGTTCTTCACGGACTTTTTTGCGAAGTTTTGGACGAACGATATAGTTGACGATAAACTGTTGGAGAATCATCATGAAACCACCGACAACCCAGTAAAGTGTGACACTGGCTGGTGAAATGAGGGAGAAGACAACAATCGTGATTGGGCTCACGTAAGCCATTTTCTTGATTTGTTCTCTTTGCGTTTCGTCTTCTACTCCGTGAAGTGAAAGGAGCGATTGAAGATAGTAAAGGACACCTGCGCAGGCAACCAAAATCATACTTGGAGAACCTAGAGGAATGCCTAGGTAGCTTGCTTGAGCAACCCCTTCAGTATGTTGGGCAGCAAAGTAGATAGCTGAGAAGAAAGGCATTTGAAGGAGGATAGGGAAACATCCTACACCACCAAACATGCTGATGCCGTGTTCTTTTTGAGCGGCAAAGAGAGCTTGTTGGGCTTCGAGTTTTTCTTCTTGAGTAGTCGCTTCCTTGAGACGTGTTTGGTGTGGCTCAAGGACGTGCTTGAGGGCGTTCATCTTTTCAGAGTGAAGCGTTGCCTTCCATGATTGGTAGATACCAAGTGGCAAGATAATCAAGCGCACGATAATGGTTACGATGATGATAGCGACACCAAAGCCTAGACCTTGATCAGTAGCGAAGTACTTGATAGCTTCAGCCATAGGCGCTCCAATCGTATTCCAAATAAATCCTATTGGCTTTCCTGTGGCTTTATCGACTCTAACACAGCCAGTCAAGACTAGCAACATAGCCACTCCCATAGCTGAGAGTGCAAAACGTTTAATAGATTTCACTGTTTTTATTCCTTCTTTAAAAATTATACCTTTCTATTCTACTGTTTTTTTACAAAATATACAATAGTTCTAGAGACCTAATTTGCGATTTTAAAGTCAGGGTAAGGAGGAAAGTTACTTAGTTTGACATCTAAGTAGCTGACTTTTGAAAAAGGTGTGGGTCCTTTTCGGATTTCTTGGATAAATTTTGCCATGATAGTAGATGAGTCTGCTTGGGCTAAAATTTCCACTGTGCCGTCGTCATTATTCCAGACTCGACCTGTGATGCCACCAATTTCAAGTGCCAAGCTGTAAACACCCCAACGAAAGCCGACTCCCTGCACCCTACCTTGGGCGATCATTCTAACCTTTTGCATACCAAACCCCTTTGATTGTGTTATAATATTTCTATGACTATTATAACCTCAAAAGCCAATTCTGTGGTAAAAAATGCCAAGAAATTACACAAAAAAAAATACCGCAAGTCTGCCTATTTGATTGAAGGTTGGCACTTGTTTGAAGAAGCTGTTCAAGCTGGAGTGACGATTGAGAAAATCTTTGCCCTAGAAAATTACCGAGATCAGTTAGCCTCGTTTCCGCAAACTGTCTGGGTTTCAGAGGATATTTTGCTAGATTTGGCGGATTCTCAGACTCCACAGGGAATTGTTGCGGTGGTTCAAAAAGAAGAAGTAGGACAAGTTGATTTTAGTCAGGGCAAGTTCTTGTTTTTGGAAGATGTGCAAGATCCTGGTAATGTGGGAACGATCATTCGGACTGCGGATGCAGCAGGTTTTACTGGCGTGATTGTTTCAGATAAATCGGCAGATATCTATAGTCTCAAGACATTGCGTTCCATGCAAGGCAGTCATTTCCATCTGCCCATTTATCGTATGGCTAGTCAAGCACTGCTTGAGGAAGCTAAAGAGGCAGGTATCCCAGTGTTGGCAACAACCCTATCTAAAGATTCTGTTGATTACAGAGAACTGTCCCCTATAGAAAATTTTGTACTAGTCATGGGAAATGAGGGTCAAGGAATTAGTCCCCTCATGGCTGAAAGTGCAGATCAATTGGTCCATATTAGTATGAAGGGGCAGGCGGAGAGTTTGAATGTTGCCGTTGCAGCTGGTATTTTAATTTTCCATTTAAGCTAATTTTAACTTTCTTTGTTATAATCAAGGAAAGAGGTTCATAGAAAAGGAGAAAAGATGAATCACACTATTATTCATGACCGCGCAGGTCTCAATCAATTTTACGCTAAGGTTTATGCCTTTGTTGGTCTGGGGATTGGATTATCCGCTTTAGTATCAGGTCTTATGTTGACGGTCTTTCAATCTCAGTTGGTTTACTTTTTGATGCAGGGACGTCTCTGGTTGACCATTGCTACTTTTGCGGAGTTGGCCTTGGTTTTCGTTGCCAGTAGTATGGCTTCAAGAAATAGTCCAGCAGCTCTTCCAGTATTTTTACTTTACTCAGTATTAAACGGCTTTACCCTCAGTTTTGTGGTGGCCTTCTATACTCCAGGTACAGTTTTATCTGCCTTTGTATCGAGCGCCCTTCTCTTCTTTGTCATGGCGGCAGTTGGTATGTTCACTAAAAAAGATTTGAGTGGACTTGGTCGTGCTATGATGGCTGCCCTTATCGGTTTGCTGATTGCTATGGTAGTCAATATTTTCTTGGCTAGTGGTTTCTTTGATTATATGATTAGCGTAGCCATGGTCTTGGTCTTCTCTGGGCTGATTGCTTGGGACAACCAAAGGATTCGCTATGCCTATGAGCAATCACAAGGTCGTGTAGCGACAGGTTGGGTTGTGTCAATGGCTCTCAGTATCTATCTTGATTTTATCAATCTTTTCCTAAGTATTCTACGTATCTTTGGTCGCAATGACTAGAAGGTCCCTAACATCAGTGTTCGAAGGAGCACTGATTTTTTTATATTTGCTCTTTTCTTTTCTTGGAAATAGGTGTATAATGCTTTTAATTAATTTTTTGAGGAGTAGTTTATGAAGAAAAGTTTTATCCATCAACAAGAAGAAATTTCCTTTGTCAAAAACACTTTTACCCAGTACTTGAAAGATAAACTAGAAGTTGTCGAAGTTCAAGGTCCTATCTTGAGTAGGGTTGGTGACGGGATGCAGGATAATTTATCAGGTGTGGAGAATGCCGTATCGGTCAAAGTTCTCCAAATCCCTGATGCTACTTATGAAGTGGTGCACTCCCTTGCTAAATGGAAACGCCATACCTTGGCTCGTTTTGGTTTCGGTGAAGGTGAAGGTCTTTTTGTCCACATGAAGGCCCTTCGTCCAGACGAAGATTCGTTGGATGCGACCCACTCTGTTTATGTTGACCAGTGGGACTGGGAGAAGGTTATCCCAAATGGTAAACGCAATATCGCTTATCTAAAAGAAACAGTTGAGAAGATTTACAAGGCTATTCGCCTGACTGAGCTAGCAGTAGAAGCCCGCTATGATATCGAGTCTGTCTTGCCAAAACAAATCACTTTCATCCATACGGAAGAGTTGGTAGAACGCTACCCAGACTTGACACCGAAAGAACGTGAAAATGCTATCTGTAAAGAATTTGGTGCCGTCTTTTTGATTGGTATCGGTGGCGAGTTGCCAGATGGTAAACCGCATGATGGACGTGCACCAGACTACGATGACTGGACAAGTGAGTCTGAGAATGGCTACAAGGGTCTGAATGGCGATATTCTTGTCTGGAATGAGTCTTTAGGTGGAGCCTTTGAATTGTCTTCTATGGGAATCCGTGTAGATGAAGAAACGCTTCGCCGTCAGGTTGCCATCACAGGTGATGAAGACCGCTTGGAATTGGAATGGCACAAGGCTTTGTTGAACGGCCTATTCCCATTGACAATCGGTGGAGGAATTGGACAATCTCGAATGGCTATGTTCCTACTTCGCAAGAAACACATCGGAGAGGTGCAAACAAGTGTTTGGCCTCAGGAAGTCCGCGATACTTACGAAAATATTTTGTAGAGAATCGAACCGCAAGGTTCGGTTTTCTTTCTCTTTTCGCTCATAATTTGGTATAATAAACGGTATGAAAATCGTATCAGGAATCTATGGGGGACGTCCCCTCAAGACACTAGAAGGCAAGACGACAAGACCTACTTCGGATAAGGTTAGGGGCGCCATTTTTAACATGATTGGTCCCTACTTTGAAGGGGGACGAGTCTTGGACCTTTATGCAGGTAGTGGTGGTTTATCTATCGAGTCAGTCTCACGTGGCATGTCCAGTGCTGTTTTGGTGGAGCGTGACCGTAAGGCTCAGGCTATCGTGGCTGAAAATATTCAGATGACCAAGGAAGTTGAAAAATTTCAACTCCTCAAGATGGATGCAGAAAGGGCATTGGAACAGGTATCTGGGGAATTTGACCTCATTTTCTTAGACCCTCCTTATGCCAAGGAACAAATCGTAGCAGATATTGAAAAAATGGCTGAGAGAGACCTTTTTTCTGAAGATGTCATGGTCGTGTGTGAGACGGATAAAGCCGTTGAACTTCCAGAAGAAATTGCCTGCCTGGGTATCTGGAAGGAAAAGATTTATGGAATTAGTAAGGTGACAGTCTATGTCAGATAAGATTGGCTTATTCACAGGCTCGTTTGATCCGATGACAAATGGGCATCTGGATATCATTGAACGGGCGAGTAGACTTTTTGACAAGCTCTATGTCGGTATTTTTTTTAATCCCCACAAACAAGGATTTCTCCCTATCGAAAATCGTAAACGGGGTTTAGAAAAGGCTTTGGGACATTTGGAAAATGTTGCAGTCGTGTCTTCTTATGATGAATTGGTAGTTGATGTCGCAAAAAGACTGGGGGCTACCTGTCTAGTGCGGGGGTTGAGAAATGCAACGGATTTGCAATATGAAGCCAGTTTTGATTACTACAACCATCAACTGTCTCCTGATTTAGAGACCATATATTTGCATAGCCGACCGGAACATCTCTATATCAGTTCATCCGGTGTTCGAGAGCTGCTGAAGTTTGGTCAGGATGTTGCCTGCTATGTTCCTGAGAGTATTTTGGAGGAAATAAGAAATGAAAAAAAAGATTAGATGGCCCTTATACGTCATTGCGGCCTTGATAGCGACTTTCTTGGCATTTGTAGTGCCCTTGCCCTACTATATAGAAGTTCCAGGTGGTTCGGAAGATATTCGCCAAGTCCTTAAAGTAAATGACACAGAAGATAAGGAAGCTGGGGCCTATCAATTCGTTACGGTTGGTGTCCAGCACGCTACTTTAGCCCATATGATTTATGCTTGGTTGACGCCTTTTACAGATATTCGTAGTGCCCAAGAGACTACAGGTGGCTCTTCTGATGTTGAATTTATGCGGATCAATCAATTCTACATGCAAACATCGCAAAATATGGCCAAGTATCAAGGGCTAAAAACAGCTGGTAAGGATATTGAACTAAAATATCTTGGGGTTTATGTTTTGACTGTGACGGATAATTCGACCTTTAAAGGGATTCTCAACATCTCTGATACGGTCACAGCAGTCAATGATCAGACATTCGACAGTTCCAAAGACTTGATTGATTACGTCAATTCTCAAAAACTAGGGGACTCCGTCAAGGTGACCTATGAAGAGGATGGGCAAACCAAGTCTGCAGAAGGTAAGATTATTACCTTGGAAAATGGCAAAAATGGAATTGGAATTGGCTTGATTGACCGTACAGAAGTGACCAGTGATGTCCCAATTCGCTTTTCAACAGCCGGTATCGGCGGACCAAGTGCTGGTCTCATGTTTAGTCTGGCCATCTATACCCAGATATCTGACCCTGGCCTTCGAAATGGCCGTATCGTTGCCGGTACAGGAACCATTGACCGCGATGGGAATGTGGGGGACATTGGAGGTATTGATAAGAAAGTTGTAGCTTCGGCTAGAGAAGGTGCTGCTATTTTCTTTGCTCCAGATAACCCTGTTAGCGAAGAAGAACAAAAAGCACATCCTGATGCGAAAAACAACTACCAAACAGCCCTAGAAGCAGCTAAAACAATCAAGACAGATATGAAAATCGTGCCAGTTAAAACCCTACAAGATGCAATTGATTACTTGAAAAACAATCCCTAGTTTTTGAGTGAAGTTTCCAAACTAGCGCACAAACAGAGAAGATGGTATAATAGTCAAATGGTTCAATTATTATTCACTCTAAGCAGTCACATGCTCTTTATTTATGTGAGTTTTTACCTTTTAAAGAATCTTGTTAGATGGGAAAAGGTTTTAAAAGTGACAACTGAGAATACAGGAAAAGTTCGTTTACTAGTAGCCTTTTTCAGCATTGTCATGGGCTATATCATGAGTTCTTTCTTTATCAGCCTATATCAGTTGTGGCAAGAAGCGCTTAGAGGATTATTATAATTTGCGTGTTTAAGAAATTACTTTCAAGATATTATTAAACTTATAGGGAGAAATAGAATTCATGGATATTATAATCTTATTATTGATAACGCTATTAATTTATTTGTTACCTCAAAATAAGGATTATCTAAATGCTAAATCTACATCAGGGCTTAGAGGATTTCTAGCTATAGGAATAATATTTCATCATTTGTCACAATGGGTTACATCTGGTGATGAATTTTCTAATTTTTCCTATATGGGAACTTATATCGTTTCTATTTTCTTCTTTTTATCAGCCTATGGATTGTATTTTCAGAACGAAAATAAGAAAAACTACCTAGATAATTTTTTAGTTAAGAGACTTTCTAAAATTCTAGTTCCATTTTTTTCTATATCTTTGATTTATATGTTTTACAGATTCGTAAACGGTCAATTAATGGATTTAGATTTTTTTGCTAATTTATTTAAAAAAGGAAGTACAATTATTTATAATGGTTGGTTTGTCGATATTATAATTTTAATGTATATATTTTTTTATATATCATTTAAGTTTTTCAAAAATAAGTTTATTTCTATTGTTATCAATACAGTATTCATAATTGGTTATATCTGTTTAGCTATAAAATTAGGTTACGGTTTTTGGTGGTATAATAGTGTTTTTCCCTTCATTATTGGCTTAATATGGGCTAAAAATAAAGAGAAAATTGATGGAGTTTTAGATAGACATTATTTTATCATACTTGTTTTAGTAACTGTGTTACTCTTTATTTCACATCAATACGATATTTTGTTGAGGTATGTGCATTTAGAAGATAGTTATAGTTATGCGTTAGCTGCTAATTTAGATAATATTATTTTTACAATCTACTTTATTATTGTTTTTCTGAAAAAAATAAATTTTTCAAATATGTATTTGATTTTACTAGGTAGTATATCGTTTGAATTATATATGATACATGGATTAGTAATCTCTATTCTAGAAAAAATATTTGTGTCATCCAGAGTAAATGATGTGTTATTTACATTTTTTGTATTGATGATAAGTCTGATTTTGGCTTGGATTATTAACAAATTAGTTAATAGGTTTATTCAAAAAGTAAGTCTATTACAAAATCAAGAGTAAAGGAAATAAGTATGGAAAAAATTGTGGTTCAAGGTGGCGATAATCGTCTGGTAGGAAGTGTTACGATCGAAGGAGCAAAGAATGCAGTCTTGCCTTTGTTGGCAGCGACTATTCTAGCAAGTGAAGGAAAGACCGTCTTGCAGAACGTTCCTATCTTGTCAGATGTTTTCACTATGAATCAGGTGGTTCGTGGTTTGAATGCCAAGGTGGATTTTAATGAAGAAGCCCATCTTATTGAGGTGGATGCAACGGGAGATATCACTGAGGAAGCTCCTTACAAGTATGTCAGCAAGATGCGTGCCTCCATCGTTGTCTTGGGGCCAATTCTTGCCCGTGTGGGTCATGCTAAGGTATCCATGCCAGGTGGTTGTACGATTGGTAGCCGACCTATTGATCTTCATTTGAAAGGTCTAGAAGCTATGGGGGCTAAGATTAGTCAGACAGCTGGTTATATCGAAGCCAAGGCTGATCGCTTACATGGAGCTCATATTTACATGGACTTCCCAAGTGTTGGTGCTACGCAGAACTTGATGATGGCAGCGACTCTAGCTGATGGGGTGACAGTGATTGAAAATGCTGCGCGTGAGCCTGAGATTGTTGACCTAGCCATTCTCCTCAATGAAATGGGAGCTAAGGTTAAGGGTGCTGGTACAGAGACCATTACCATTACCGGTGTTGAGAAACTTCATGGTACGACTCACAATGTAGTCCAAGACCGTATCGAAGCAGGAACCTTTATGGTAGCTGCTGCCATGACTGGTGGTGATGTCTTGATTAAAGACGCTGTCTGGGAGCATAACCGTCCCTTGATTGCCAAGTTGCTTGAAATGGGAGTGGAAGTGACAGAGGAGACTGAAGGGATTCGAGTTCGCTCTCAACTAGAAAATCTAAAAGCTGTTCATGTGAAAACCTTGCCTCACCCAGGATTTCCAACAGATATGCAGGCTCAATTTACAGCCTTGATGACCGTCGCAAAAGGGGAGTCAACTATGGTGGAGACAGTTTTCGAAAATCGTTTCCAACATCTAGAAGAAATGCGTCGCATGGGCTTGCACTCTGAGATTATCCGTGATACAGCTCGTATTGTTGGTGGTCAACCTTTGCAGGGGGCAGAAGTTCTTTCAACTGACCTTCGTGCCAGCGCAGCCTTGATTTTGACAGGTTTGGTAGCACAAGGAGAAACTGTAGTTGGTAAATTGGTTCACTTGGATAGAGGTTACTACCGTTTCCATGAGAAGTTGGCGCAGCTAGGTGCTAAGATTCAACGGATTGAGGCAAGTGATGAAGATGAATAAGAAATCAAGCTATGTAATCAAGCGTTTACTTTTAGTCATTTTGGTGCTGTTTTTAGGTGCTCTAGCCCTAGGAATCGGTTTAATGGTAGGTTATGGAATCTTGGGCAAGGGTCAAGATCCATGGGCTATCCTGTCTCCAGCAAAATGGCAGGAATTGATTCATAAATTTACAGGAAATTAGGCTGGAGAACCAGTCTTTTTCTAGAGATAAGGAGAAAAATGGATAAAAAAACAAGACAGACACTGATCGGCCTGCTAGTGTTATTACTTTTATCTGCGGGAAGCTATTATATCAAGCAGATGCAGTCGACAGCTAATAGTCCTAAAACAAAGGTTAGTCAGAAAAAACAAGCGTCTGAAGCTCCTAGTCAAGCATTGGCAGAGAGTGTCTTAACAGATGCAGTCAAAAGCCAAATAAAAGGGAGTCTTGAGTGGAATGGCTCAGGTGCTTTTATCGTCAATGGTAATAAAACAAATCTAGATGCCAAGGTTTCAAGTAAGCCCTACGCTGATAATAAAACAAAGACAGTGGGCAAGGAAACAGTGCCAACTGTAGCTAATGCCCTCTTGTCTAAGGCTACTCGTCAGTACAAGAATCGTGAAGAAACTGGGAATGGTTCGACTTCTTGGACTCCACCAGGCTGGCATCAGGTTAAGAATCTAAAGGGTTCTTATACCCATGCGGTCGATAGAGGTCACTTGTTAGGCTATGCCTTAATTGGTGGCTTGGATGGTTTTGATGCCTCGACAAGCAATCCTAAAAACATTGCTGTTCAAACAGCTTGGGCAAATCAGGCGCAGGCCGAGGATTCGACTGGTCAAAACTACTATGAAAGCATGGTACGCAAGGCCTTGGATAAAAATAAGCGTGTCCGTTACCGTGTAACCCTTTATTACGCTACAAATGAGGATTTAGTTCCTTCAGCTTCACAGATTGAAGCCAAGTCTTCAGACGGAGAATTGGAATTTAATGTTCTAGTTCCCAATGTTCAAAAGGGGCTTCAACTGGATTACCGAACTGGAGAAGTGACTGTTACTCAGTAAAATACAAAAATAAACTCCTATGTCACTTGTGGATATAGGAGTTCTTTCTTACTAGTTTAAGCCGGGCTACAATAGATACTGTTACTCAATGAAAATTAAAGTGCAAACTAGGAAGCTAGCCGCAGCTTGCTTAAGCACAGCTTTGAGGTTGCAGATGAAGCTGACGTGGTTTAAAGAGATTTTCGAAGAGTATGAGAAAAAATAATATGTACTGGACTATATTTTGTGATATAATAAAGGATAAGATACTATTTTAGGAGAAGAACTATGGAAGACCCAAGTAGTCAGAATTTGTTGCTACAATTTGTTTTATTGTTTATCTTGACGGTGTTAAATGCCTTTTTCTCAGCCACAGAAATGGCCATGGTTTCACTTAACCGTGCGCGGGTTGAACAAAAGGCAGAAGAAGGAGATAGACGCTATATCCGTCTGCTGAAGGTACTAGAAAATCCTAACCACTTTTTATCAACCATTCAAGTAGGGATTACTCTGATTACGATCTTATCAGGGGCGAGTTTGGCAGAAACTCTGGGACGAGAAATTGCATCTTGGCTTGGAAATGGCGAAACAGCTTATGCCGTTGCAAGTTTTCTATCTTTAGCATTTTTGACTTATATTTCCATCGTTTTTGGGGAATTGTATCCTAAGAGAATCGCTCTTAATCTAAAGGATGCCTTGGCGATTCGTACAGCGCCAGTTATCATTGGGCTGGGGAAACTAGTTAGTCCCTTTGTTTGGCTCTTGTCTGCATCTACCAATCTCTTGAGTCGCTTGACTCCTATGACCTTTGACGATGCTGATGAAAAAATGACCCGTGATGAAATTGAATACATGCTGACAAATAGTGAAGAAACACTAGATGCTGACGAAATTGAAATGTTACAAGGAATTTTTTCACTGGACGAATTAATGGCCAGAGAAGTCATGGTTCCTCGAACGGATGCCTTTATGGTCGATATTCAGGATGATAGTCAAACCATCATCCAAAGTATTTTAAAACAAAATTATTCTCGTATCCCTGTCTATGATGGGGATAAGGACAATGTGATTGGAATCATTCACACCAAGAGTCTCCTTAATGCGGGCTTTGTGGACGGTTTTGACAATATTGTTTGGAAGAAAATCTTACAAGATCCACTTTTTGTTCCTGAAACTATTTTTGTGGATGACTTGTTAAAAGAACTGCGCAATACCCAAAGACAAATGGCAATCTTGCTGGATGAATACGGTGGGATGGCTGGTTTGGTGACCCTAGAAGACCTCTTAGAGGAAATCGTTGGCGAAATCGATGACGAAACAGATAAGGCTGAAATCGAAGTTCATAAAATTGGAGAAGATACTTATATTGTTCAAGGTACCATGAATCTCAATGATTTTAATGACTACTTTGATGTTGAACTGGAAAGTGATGACGTTGATACCATCGCTGGTTACTATTTGACAGGAGTTGGGACCATTCCAACGACTGAGAAACTCAGTTATGAATTAGTCAGCCAAAACAAACAGCTTATCCTAACCAATGATAAAGTGAAAAATGGACGTGTTACCAAGGTAAAAGTCCAAATTACCGAAGTCGAAATAGAAGAAGAAACAGAGTAAACTAGAGGCTTTTGTCACCAGGTGTGACGAAGCTTTTTCAGTTGATTTCATACTCTTCGAAAATCAAATTCAAACCGCGTCAACGTCGCCTTGCCGTACGCAAGTACAGCCTGTGGCTAGTTTCCTAGTTTGCTCTTTGATTTTCATTGAGTATCAAAAGATTGTCTCCTAAAAAGAAGTTTGCCCCAAATTCACCCCAAAAGTTTTTGTAAGTTATATGTATTTATCCGAAGAAAATAAAAAAAGCCCTTTAAACTGGGCTTTCTGTTTAAATGAAACTTGAAAAATCAAGTTATAGAAGGCGGTAGACGGATTTGAACCGACGATCAAGCTTTTGCAGAGCCGTGCCTTACCACTTGGCTATACCGCCTTAACGTTTATTATTATACCTTGAAAATGGTTTTCAGTCAATAGCTTTTTTAGTTTTTTTGTGTCAATAAGCCTAAATATTCTGAAAATTCGTTTACTTTTCTTGAAATCTATGATATAATTGATGATAACCTATACTTTATTTATAAGAGGAGTAAATAAATGAAAAAAAGTCAAGTGCTTGCTGTAGCGGGAGCTACCTTATTAGCGTCAGGAGTTCTAGCTGCGTGTTCAAACACTAGTTCAAATAATGCTAAACTAGCAAAAGATTACCAATATGTTTATCAAACAGATCCAGAAACTTTGGATTATATCGTCAGCAATATCGATTCAACATCATTCGTCACAACAAATGCTGTAGATGGTTTGTTGGCTAATGATAAATATGGTAACCTGGTTCCTTCTATTGCTGAATCATGGACAGTTTCAAAAGATGGTTTGACTTATACCTATAAAATCCGTAAGGATGCTAAATGGGTTACAGCAGAGGGAGAAGAATACGCTCCTGTAACTGCTAAAGACTTTGTTACTGGTTTGAAACACGCCGTAGATGGAAAATCAAAAGGACTTTCAATCGTTAGCTCTTCTATTAAGGGATTAGAAGCCTATATCAAGGGTGAAACAAGCGATTTTTCAACCGTTGGAGTAAAAGCGCTTGATGATCAAACACTAGAATATACCTTGAACCAGCCAGAAACTTTCTGGAATGACAAGACCACTAGTGGTGTTTTGATGCCGGTTAATGAAGAATTCTTAACTTCAAAAGGGGAAGGTTTTGGTGCCCCAACAGATGCTAACTCTATTCTTTATAACGGTCCATTTGTCTTAAAATCTGTAACTCCAAAATCGTCTATCGAGATGGCTAAAAATGATGCTTACTGGGACAAAGAAAATGTAAAAATTGAGAACGTTAAGTTCACTTTCTGGGATGGTAAGGACCAAGATGTCATTGCCAAAGGTTTTGCTGATGGTCAATATAGCAAGGCGCGTATCTTCCCTACAAGTTCTACATATGAAAAATATGCAGCTGACTTCAAAGATAACATTTACTTTAATGAACCAGGAGCGGGTGTTGCAACTGTCAGCTTGAACTATGGCCGTACAACCTATAATCACACTGCCAAAACAAGTGATGCCCAAAAGACATCTACTCAGAAAGCATTGCTAAACAAGGAATTCCGTCAAGCCTTGAACTTTGCTGTCGATCGTGCTTCTTATTCAGCTCAAACAAATGGTACTGATGGAGCTGCAGTAGCCATCCGTAATACGTTTGCACCTTATAATCTTCAAGTTGGTAAGAAAACATTTGGTGAGTTGGTACAAGAAAGCTTGGCTAAGACAAATTCTTCTACTTGGTCAAACGTGTCTCTAGCTGATTCTCAAAATGGCCTTTACAATGAAGAAAAAGCGAAGGAGGCCTTTGCTAAAGCTAAATCAAGCCTACAAGCTGAAGGTGTTGAATTTCCAATCCACTTGGATGCCTTGGTTATCCAAGAATCAACAGCGGTTGTAAACCGTGTTCAATCATTGAAACAATCAATTGAAAAAGTATTGGGTTCAGATAATGTTGTTGTAGACTTACAACAAATGACTCAAGCAGAAGCTTTACCAATTTCATTTAGCGCTCCAACAGCTAAAGAACAAGACTGGGATATCCATACCTTGCTAGGATGGAACCCTGACTATCAAGATCCTTCTACTTTCTTGGATCAATTCGTCCTTAAGGGAGGAAGCACTCGTCTCTACCTTGGTATTGACCAAAACACAGATGCATCAGTAGTAAGCAAACTTGGTTTAGCTGACTATGGAAAATTACTTGATGACGCAAACAGCGAAAACCAAGATGTTCAAAAACGTTATGAAAAATACGCGGTGGCACAAGCTTGGTTGACTGATAATGCTTTGACAATTCCAGTAATGGCTTCTCCTAAAGAAACAGCCGTTTCATATGTTTCAAAAGTTCTACCATTTAGCTCTTCATATTCAGTAGCCGGCCTTAAAGGTGAAAATTCAGGATACTTGAAGTACACTGAAGTTGGTGAAAAAGCAATCACCAAAGAAGAGTATGAAAAAGCTCGTGAAAAATGGTTGAAAGAAAAGACTGAGTCAAACGAGAAAGCTCAAAAAGAATTGGCAAGTCATGTGAAGTAAATAATTTTCAATAGAACTTTCTCTCCATGAGGAGAAGGTTCTTTTGGGATTTTTAAAGGAAATGATATGAAAAAATATATTTTTATGCGTGTTTTGCGGTCATTGGTTTCTATCTTCTTAGTAACAACCTTGACTTACACGATTATCTATACAATGGTTCCTCGAAAATTGATTTTCAAACAGGATACCAACTATAACAAGATTGCGACAACTGCTGATAAACGTGATAACTATGAGAATACTGTTTATGAGCGTATGGGTTATATCGAGTACTACGATACCAAAGAGTTGCAAGAGAAAGCTAGTCAGATGGATGCCTCTGTAACTGTTGAAGCAAATGACACCAACAAGGCCATCTATGAAAAATACATTAAACAAATCGGTCATGGTTGGACCTTGGGAGAATTTACTGAAAGTGGCCAATTCTATGCTACTCGTGAAATCCCAATTTTTGAACGTGTTTTCAAATTCTATGCTAACTTGATTGACATTGATCATACAAATAAAATTCAAGACCCTGAAAATCCAGACTTGAAACGTTACCTTCGTTTCGAAAACGATCCAGCTATCGGATGGTCCTTGGTCGGTTCAGGAACAAAACACAAATATCTCTTGTACTTCAACAGTCAGTTCCCATTTGTGCATCAAAACTTTGTGAACATTAATTTAGGTGACTCTTATCCAACCTATGCTAATAGTCCTGTTTTACAGGTTATTACTCAAGGACAAGGGCAAACAAAAACATCTCAAGTTCAGTTCCCAACAGGTAAGAAAACTTCTTCTGTAAATATTTACTCAAGAACCTACAAATCACCTAGTCAGGCTGACTCTCGTGAAGTAGCTAACTATGGGAAAGATGATCCATATACTGCAACTGAAAGCAACTACCAATATCCTTCTATGATTGCCAGCTCTGCTGTCGTTGGATTGATCGGTTTGGTGATTTCTTATGCGATTGCTGTGCCACTTGGTTCAGCTATGGCTCGCTTCAAGAACACATGGATTGATAGTTTCTCAACAGGGGCTTTGACCTTCTTGATGGCTCTTCCAACAATTGCCTTGGTTTATATCGTTCGTTTAGCTGGTTCTTCAATCGGCTTGCCAGATTCATTCCCTATCTTGGGTGCTGGAGATTGGCGTTCGTATGTTTTACCAGCAGTTATCCTTGGTTTGTTGGGTGCTCCTGGTACAGCTATTTGGATTCGTCGTTATATGATTGACTTGCAATCACAAGACTTTGTACGTTTTGCTCGTGCAAAAGGTTTGTCTGAAAAAGAAATTTCAAACAAACACATCTTTAAAAATGCCATGGTTCCGCTGGTTTCAGGGATTCCTGGTGCTGTTATCGGGGTTATCGGTGGTGCAACCCTTACTGAAACAGTCTTCGCCTTCCCAGGTATGGGTAAAATGTTGATTGACTCTGTAAAAGCATCTAATAACTCTATGGTCGTAGGTCTTGTCTTCATCTTTACATGTATTTCTATCTTCTCACTTCTTTTGGGAGATATTTGGATGACGATTATCGACCCACGTATTAAATTGACTGAGAAAGGAGGCAAATAATGTCTACAATCGATAAAGAAAAATTTCAGTTTGTAAAACGTGACGATTTTGCCTCTGAAGCCATTGATGCGCCAGCTTATTCATACTGGGGTTCAGTGTTTAGACAATTTATGAAGAAGAAATCAACGGTAGTCATGTTGGGAATCTTGGTAGCTATCATTTTGATGAGTTTCATCTACCCAATGTTTTCTAAGTTTGATTTCAATGATGTCAGCAAGGTAAATGACTTTAGTGCTCGTTATATCAAACCAAATGCGGAGCATTGGTTCGGTACTGACAGTAACGGTAAATCGCTCTTTGACGGTGTTTGGTTCGGAGCTCGTAACTCTATCCTCATTTCTGTGATTGCGACAGTGATTAACTTGGTTATCGGTGTCTTTGTCGGTGGTATTTGGGGAATTTCAAAATCAGTTGACCGTGTGATGATGGAAGTTTATAACGTCATCTCAAACATTCCATCTCTTTTGATTGTCATTGTCTTGACTTACTCAATCGGAGCTGGATTCTGGAATCTGATTTTCGCCATGAGTGTGACAACATGGATTGGAATTGCCTTCATGATCCGTGTGCAAATCTTGCGTTATCGTGATTT
This sequence comes from Streptococcus gwangjuense, assembly GCF_003627155.1. Classification (NCBI taxonomy): domain Bacteria; kingdom Bacillati; phylum Bacillota; class Bacilli; order Lactobacillales; family Streptococcaceae; genus Streptococcus; species Streptococcus gwangjuensis. The sequence continues at coordinate 1,511,112 of NZ_CP032621.1, read as the reverse complement.
GGAATACAATTTGGCGTCACGTACCTTGGGAACACCAACCTTGAAGATTGTTGCCAAAAACATCATGCCACAATTGGTATCTGTTATTGTGACAACCATGACTCAAATGCTTCCAAGCTTTATCTCATACGAAGCCTTCTTGTCATTCTTCGGTCTTGGATTACCGATTACAGTGCCAAGTTTGGGTCGTTTGATTTCAGATTATTCACAAAACGTAACAACCAATGCTTACTTGTTCTGGATTCCATTGACAACTCTTGTCTTGGTATCCTTATCCCTTTTCGTAGTTGGTCAAAACTTAGCGGATGCTAGTGATCCACGTACACATAGATAGGAGTAGAAATGACAAAAGAAAAAAATGTAATTTTGACTGCTCGCGATATTGTCGTGGAATTTGACGTTCGTGACAAAGTATTGACAGCCATTCGCGGCGTTTCCCTTGAACTAGTTGAAGGAGAAGTATTAGCCTTGGTAGGTGAGTCAGGATCAGGGAAATCTGTTTTGACAAAGACTTTCACAGGTATGCTTGAAGAAAATGGTCGCATTGCCCAAGGAAGTATTGACTACCGTGGTCAAGATTTGACAGCTTTATCTTCTCACAAGGATTGGGAACAAATTCGTGGTGCTAAGATTGCGACTATCTTCCAAGATCCAATGACTAGTTTGGACCCAATTAAAACAATTGGTAGTCAGATTACAGAAGTTATTGTAAAACACCAAGGAAAAACAGCTAAAGAAGCGAAAGAATTGGCCATTGACTACATGAATAAGGTTGGGATTCCAGACGCAGATAGACGTTTTGATGAATACCCATTCCAATATTCTGGAGGGATGCGTCAACGTATCGTTATTGCTATTGCCCTTGCCTGCCGACCTGATGTCTTGATCTGTGATGAGCCAACGACTGCCTTGGATGTAACCATCCAAGCACAGATTATTGATTTGCTAAAATCTTTACAAAACGAGTACCATTTCACAACAATCTTTATCACCCACGACCTTGGTGTGGTGGCAAGTATTGCGGATAAGGTAGCGGTTATGTATGCAGGAGAAATTGTTGAGTATGGAACTGTTGAGGAAGTCTTCTATGACCCTCGCCATCCATATACATGGAGTCTCTTGTCTAGCTTGCCTCAGCTTGCTGATGATAAAGGGGATCTTTACTCAATCCCAGGAACACCTCCGTCACTTTATACTGACTTGAAAGGGGATGCCTTTGCCTTGCGTTCTGACTATGCAATGCAGATTGACTTTGAACAAAAAGCTCCTCAATTCTCAGTATCAGAGACACATTGGGCTAAAACTTGGCTACTTCATGAGGATGCTCCAAAAGTAGAAAAACCAGCTGTGATTGCAAATCTCCATGATAAGATTCGTGAAAAAATGGGATTTGCCCATCTGGCTGACTAGGAGGAAGGAAATGTCTGAAAAATTAGTAGAAATCAAAGATTTAGAAATTTCCTTCGGTGAAGGAAGTAAGAAGTTTGTCGCGGTTAAAAATGCTAACTTCTTTATCAACAAGGGAGAAACATTCTCGCTTGTTGGTGAGTCAGGTAGTGGGAAAACAACTATTGGTCGTGCCATCATCGGTCTAAATGATACAAGTAATGGAGATATCATTTTTGATGGTCAAAAGATTAATGGTAAGAAATCGCGTGAACAAGCTGCGGAATTGATTCGTCGTATCCAGATGATTTTCCAAGACCCTGCCGCAAGTTTGAATGAACGTGCGACTGTTGATTATATTATTTCTGAAGGTCTTTACAATCATCATCTGTTCAAGGATGAAGAAGAACGTAAAGAGAAAGTTCAAAATATTATCCGTGAAGTAGGTCTTCTTGCTGAGCACTTGACTCGTTACCCTCATGAATTCTCAGGTGGTCAACGTCAACGTATCGGTATTGCCCGTGCCTTGGTTATGCAACCAGACTTTGTTATTGCGGATGAGCCCATTTCAGCCTTGGACGTTTCTGTTCGTGCTCAAGTCTTAAACTTGCTCAAAAAATTCCAAAAAGAACTTGGCTTGACCTATCTCTTTATCGCCCATGACTTGTCGGTTGTTCGTTTTATTTCAGATCGTATCGCGGTTATTTACAAGGGTGTTATTGTAGAGGTTGCAGAAACAGAAGAATTGTTTAACAATCCAATTCATCCATATACTCAGGCTTTGCTTTCAGCGGTACCTATCCCAGATCCAATCTTGGAACGCAAGAAGGTCTTGAAAGTATATGATCCAGATCAACATGATTATGAGACAGATAAGCCATCTATGGTAGAAATCCGTCCAGGTCACTATGTTTGGGCTAACCAAGCCGAATTAGCGCGTTATCAACAAGGGTTAAACTAATAATGGTTTTATAATTTCCATGTCAACTTTTATGGAAATTATAAACCTTTTTTTGTTGGATTGATTTGGAAGGCTTTGAAAGTATCCTGAAAGAATTTTCGAAAAATTTTAAAAAATTCTGAAATATTCTTGACAGCTAATGAAAAAGGTGGTAAGATAGGAAACATCAAAAAAGAAAGCAGAAAAAGAAATGAATAAGAGACAAGCTGTAACGATGACTCAAAACTTTTACTTTAGCTACTTTAGATAGTGTTTGTAGACATGTCACCATGGATGCAAACAGTTCAAGCAATTTGTTTGTATCTATGTGGCTAAGATTTTTGATTGTGGTCCATATAGATGAATATCTAAATGGACTAGCTAAGTTGTAACTTGTTAGATTATTTCAGGCATCCGTTTAGGTATTATCTAGGCGGTTTTTTGTTTTATCTTTTCTGAGAAGGAGTTTCATTATGAAAGTTGTTCGAAAATTACTAGCCCCCCTCTTGGTAGTGGGGATTCTCTTGACCTCTCTGATTAGTTTGCATCAGTTGAAGGCAGATAAGAAAAAAGATGTGTTTCGTATCGGTATTTCGCAATTTATTACCCACCAGTCTCTAGATGCTACTAGAGAAGGATTTGTGGATGAGCTGGCTAAACAAGGCTATGTGGAGGGGAAAAATATTCAGATTGATTTGCAAAATGCACAAGGAGAACAGAGAAATCTAAAAACCATTTCCCAGCAACTAGCAGAATCCAGTGATGTCGTTCTAGCCATCGCAACGCCTTCTGCTCAGAGCTTGGCCAATACAACGCAAACGACACCGGTTGTCTTTTCAGCTGTAACAGACCCTATCAGCGCCAAGTTGGTTGAGACACGAGAACATCCTGGGGGCAATGTAACTGGGACAAGCGATCAGTCATCAGATGCCATTTCAACTCAAATTAACTTAATAAAGAAAGTCCTACCAAAGGCTAAAACAATTGGAATTCTCTATACTCAGAGTGAGCCAAATTCGGTTGTCCAAAAGGATGAAGCCAAACGACTTCTGGAAGAAAAAGGATTTACCGTTGTTGAAAAAACAATCTTGGACAGTAACAACGTCAAGGCGGCAGCAGAAAGCTTGATGACAGAGGTGGATATGGTTTTTGTACCAACGGACAATATCATTTCATCAACCATGGAAACAGTCAAGCAGGTTTCTATTAAACACAAGGTTCCAGTATTTGGTGGTTCCACAGAAATGATTGCTGTTGGTGGCTTGTATAACTACGGAACCAATTATGAAGAATTGGGACGGCAGACAGCACGAATGCTGGTTCGTGTTTTAAAAGGTGAGAAGCCAGAAAATATAGCAGTTGAGTTGCCTGGAAAACTGGAATTGCATACCAATCAAGAAATGGCAGAAGCATTGGGAATTGATATTAGTAAGTTAGAAGGCAAGGAATAAGGAGGTTTAAGATGAATTTTGTGTTATCTAGTTTATCAGAAGGTTTGCTATGGTCGATTATGGCTATTGGGGTCTACTTGACTTTCCGTATTTTGGATATTGCGGATATGACTGCTGAAGGAGCCTTTCCACTGGGGGCGGCTGTCGTCGTATCTCAGATACAGGCAGGGACAAATCCTTGGATTGCGACTTTACTTGCTTTGTTTGCAGGTATGGTAGCAGGTCTTGTATCAGGAATGCTTCACACCAAGATGAAAATTCCAGCTCTCTTGACAGGGATTGTGACCTTGACAGGGCTTTATTCCATCAATATTAAAATCATGGGAAGCGTGCCCAATCTTTCCTTGGGAGATTCTTCAACTGTCTTTAAACAGTTGGCGAGCTTGGGACTGACAAATGAAGGAGCTGTTTTCTCATTCAGTTTAGCCTGTCTCTTACTTGTTTGTTTGGTCTTGACCCTTTTGATGAAAACAGAGATTGGCCTTGTCTTGCGTTCGACTGGGGACAATATTCCGATGAGTGAGGCCAATGGGGTCAATGTAGACACCATGAAGATTGTTGGTTACATGATTTCAAACGGTTTGATTGCCCTATGTGGTTCCTTGTTTGCCCAAAATGATGGATTTTCAGATGTGACTTCTGGGACAGGAACCATTGTTGTTGGTTTGAGTGCAGTGATTATTGCGGAAGTCTTGATACACGACTTGACCATTGGAGGCCGCTTGTTATCCATCGGAATTGGTGCTATTGTTTATCGTTTGATTATTTTAAATATCTATGAAATTCCAAATCTAGATCAAAATCTAGTTCGTCTCTTTAATGCAATCTTGCTCGCCTTAGTTTTATTTGCACCAGAATTGCAAAAGAGATTAAAGATTCGTGGTCTGAAATTGAGAAATGAATAGGAGGAGAAAGTTATGGCAAGTTTGTTAACACTTGAAAATATTCATAAAACCTTTGAAGCAGGGACGGTCAATGAGAACCATGTCCTCAAAGGATTAGACTTAGAGGTTGAAGAGGGAGATTTTATCTCTGTGATTGGTGGAAATGGAGCAGGGAAATCCACTTTGATGAATATCTTGGCTGGCAATCTATCGGTGGATGAAGGGGACCTTCTACTGGCAGGGAAATCCATTAAAAATCTGAGTGTAAGAAAGAGAGCCAAGGATATCGCCCGTGTTTTTCAAGATCCTAAGATGGGAACAGCTTCTCGTCTGACGATTGAGGAGAATATGGCTATTGCCTTGAGACGCGGGCAGAAGAGAGGGCTTGGTTGGGGCGTGAAGGAGAAGGATAGAATCCAGTTCCAAGAGGCCTTGAAGGAGTTGAATATTGGCCTTGAAAAACGCTTGAAAGTGGATACTCAATACCTTTCAGGAGGACAAAGGCAGGCCTTGACTCTAGTCATGGCAGCCTTGGTGAAACCTAAGCTCTTGTTGTTGGATGAACACACTGCGGCACTTGATCCGAAAACTAGTCAAATGGTGATGGACTTGACGCAAAAGATTGTGGAACACCATCAGTTGACGACTTTGATGATTACCCACGATATGAACCATGCTATTGAGTACGGCAATCGTCTCATTATGCTCTATCAAGGCAAGATAGTGGTAGATGTCAAAGGAGAGGAGAAAAAGCATCTGACAGTTGAAGACCTTATGCATCTCTTCCAGAAAAATAGTGGCCAAAGTCTAGTTAGTGATGAATTAGTTTTGGGATAAAGAAAAACACCACACTTTGTTAGGTACAAGGTGTGGTTGTATTTTATCTCTTAGACCAAGTTCTCTTCATAAAGAGAAGTAGGATTGGATAAATCTCCAAGCGCCCTGCAATCATTGCAAAGGAGAGGAGAATTTTTGAGATAGGACTAAAGATTGAGAAACTAGAAGTGGTTCCTAGAATAGGCCCGATATTATTAAAACAGCTAAAGACAGCGCTGGTCACAACCAGAAAATCATTGCTATCTAGGCTGACAATAAAGATAAGCGCTAGCAAAATCATAGCATAGATGACAAAGTACTTGAGAATCTTATGCTGGGTATCCTTGTCAATCACCGTTTTATTAACATGGAGGGTCAAAACACGGTGGGGCGATAGGATTGACAAAATTTGATTTTTGGCAATTTTTGAAAGGATAAGGCCTCGAATAACCTTGAGTCCACCTGCGGTTGAACCAGCAGAACCACCGATTCCCATGAGGAAGAGAAGGATAAACTGGGAGAAGAGGGGCCAGTTGGTAATATCTCCGTAACCAAAACCAGTCGTTGTAATGATATTGGAAACCTGGAAGAAGGCCATTTCAAAGCTCTTGGAAAAGCCTGGGTAGAGGTAGAGAGTATTAAGGCTAATCAAGCCTGTAGAAACCAGCACGATGACCAAATAAGCACGAAGTTCTTCATCTCCAAAGAAGGCTTTAACGCGACGGAGTATGAGGTAGTAGTAGAGGTTGAAATTTACCCCAAAAACCAAAACTCCGATACTAACCAGATAGGTAATCAGTGAGCTACCATAGTGAGCAATCCCGTCGTTATAGACGGTAAAGCCTCCTGTACCCGCAGTACCCATAGCGATGACAAAACTATCAAATAGGGGCATACCAGCCAGATAATAGAGGATGACAAAGAGGGAAAAGAGAGCTAGATAAAGGAGATAGAGAATCTGGGCAGTGTTTTTTAGTTTGGATACAACCTTACCAAAGACAGGACCAGGAACCTCAGCCTTCATCACTTCTAGGTGGCTATTTTTGGCATTATCCATAATAGCAAGTGCAAAAACAAGCACTCCCATCCCTCCAATCAAGTGGGTAAAACTTCGCCAGAAGAGGAGGGAACGACTGAGAACCGAAACGTCGTTCAGAATAGTTGCTCCGGTAGTTGTAAAGCCCGAACTGATTTCAAAAAAGGCATCGATAACGCTGGGAATTTGCCCAGCAAAAACAAAGGGGAGACCGCCAAAGAAAGACCAAAGGATCCAACAGAGGGCTACAATCAAGACTCCCTCCTTGGCATAAATTCGTTGATTTTTTGGCTTTTGTAAAATTCCTGAACCGCCTAGTAATACGAGAATCCCAATTGTTGTAAAGAGGGCTGTAAAGACTTGGCTCGATTCATGGTAATAGATAGCAATCGCAACAGGAACCAAAAGGAGAACAGCTTCAATCAAAAGTAACTTTGAAAGGAGATAACGAATCATACTTTTATTCATTTCTTACCTCGCGATCAAGTCATAAATCTTGGTGATGTTTGGCAACAAAGTTGTTACTAGGAGCTTGTCTCCAACTTCCAACATATCCTCTCCAGTAGGGAAAATAGTCTTGCCCTTTCGAATGATAGCTGCTATCAGAACCCCTTTTTTCAGTTTGAGTTGAGAAAGAGGTTTGGCAGTCATCTTATTAGCTTCCTTGATATGGAATTGCAGGGTTTCGATTTGGCCATTTGCTAGATGGTGCATGGCCTGAAGGTCTGAATACTGGGCATTAACCCGACCACGAATAAAGTGCATGATTGTATCTACAGCAATGCTTTTAGGTGTGATGATACTTGAAAAATCAGGCGCATTGATAATCTCGAGGAGACTGGTACGATTGACCTTGGTGATATTTTTTTGTACACCTACCCTGTCAAGGAACATAGAGGTAATCAGATTTTCCTCATCGACCCCTGTTAGAGTCGCAACGGCATCATAGTTTTGAGCACTTTCTTCCAGCAGGATATCTTTTGCGGTACCATCTCCTTGAACGATGTAGAGGTTTGGGAATTTCTCGCTAAAGAAGCTAGCGATTTCAGGATTGATTTCAATAACCTTGGTATCGATACGACTGTCTTTGAGGATACCTAGTAGATAATAGGCAATTCTACCAGCTCCAACAATAAGAAGACTCTTTACGGCACGAGACTTGAAATAATTATGGAAGAGCATCATGTCAACACGGTTACCAGTGACAAAGATTCTATCTTTATCCTGTACAGTCATGTCACCGCTTGGAATGATAATTTGATGATCTCTTTCTATAGCACAGACAATGACATTGCCAAATTTTTTCCGAAAATCAGAAATGGGCATTTGGCAAAGACCACTGGAGGATTTAACAGTGAATTCCATGAGGCTAACGCGTCCACCAAAGAAACGTTCGACAGAGAGGGCGTTGGGAAAGTCAATGATATTTGCGATAGCGCGGGCAGCCAAGAGCTCAGGATTAACGATAAGAGAAAAACCGAGAATATTCTTTTCCTTGAAATAAGAGTTAGAATATTCAGGGTTCCGCACCCGAACGATGGTTTCTTTAGCTCCCATTTTCTTAGCGAGAACGGCTGCAATCATATTCACTTCATCGTATTCGGTCAGGGCGATAAAGATATCACAATCCTGGACACTGGCTTGCTCAAGGATGGTAAAATCGGCCCCGTTACCAAGGATACCCATGATATCAAAGCGATTAACAATATGATTGAGAACAGCTTCGTCTTGCTCAATCAGCAAAACATCATGCTTTTCTGCAACCAAGGAGCGGCAGAGGGCAAAACCAACTTTTCCCCCTCCGACAAGGATAATTTTCATAATAAAACCTACTTCTTCATTATGTAACTATCATACCTTTTTTCAATAAAAAATGCACCTACTAGCTTATAACCAGAGTTTTTAGTAGGAAATTTGCTATAAGGTAAAACTATACCCTATACCTGTTAAATCTGGCCATTAAGTACCTTTGCACTATTCCTCTGGCTATTATCTTTTTGATGACAACCCACCTTAGTCAGTTTGCTTCCAGTTTAAATCAAATTGGTGTGCCTTACAAGATTGCCTATTCAGTCAGCCTGACCTTGCGTTATATTCCAGATTTGCAGGAAGAATTCTTTACCATCAAGATGTCTCAGGAAGCGCGTGGGATGGAATTATCCAAGAAAGCTTCTCTTATGCAACGAATCAAAGGCAATCTGCGCATTATTACTCCCTTGATTTTTAGCTCGTTAGAACGCATTGATACCATCGCGACTGCCATGGAGCTTCGCCGCTTTGGGAAAGAGAAAAAACGCACTTGGTATAGTTATCAGGCTTTGAAAAAAGGAGACTATCTTACCTTGTTCTTGGCAGCCTTGTTTTTAGTAGCTAGTTTACTACTTATCTTGCAGAATCAGGGACGATTTTACAACCCTTGGAAATAGCTTGAAAAAATTGAAAAAATCAAGTCGTTTCTATTGACAATGATTCTGAAAGTGTTATACTAAGAAAGTAGTTTCGCTGATTTACTTCAAACCTGTTGTGAGGTAAGTTAACGATGCCTTAACCACGCTGTTTGCTGAGCTTGACTCCGGGCAGTGTGGCTATTTTTTTGCAATGGTGAAAGGAAGCAAGTCATGACAAATCACATTGTATTATTTGAACCACAAATTCCACAAAATACAGGCAATATCGCGCGTACTTGCGCTGCGACCAATTCTCCCCTCCACATCATCAAGCCAATGGGCTTTCCTATTGATGACCGCAAGATGAAGCGAGCTGGATTGGATTATTGGGATAAACTAGAGATTTATTTTTACGAGAGTTTGGAGGATTTCATGTCTCAGATGAAGGGCAAACTCTATCTGATTTCTAAATTCGCGGAAAAAGTCTATTCTGAGGTGGATTTATCGACTGATGAAGACCATTATTTTCTATTTGGACGTGAAGACAAGGGCTTGCCTGAGGACTTTATGCGCGAACATCCTGAGAAAGCTCTCCGTATTCCTATGAATGATGAACATGTCCGCAGTCTCAATGTGTCTAATACCGTCTGCATGATTGTCTATGAGGCCCTCCGCCAGCAGAACTTTGCAGGTCTTGAGCTCGTCCACACCTATGAAGTGGATAAATTGAAATAAAAAATGAAAATGAAAATGAACAAAATGCTTGCGCTTGCAAGCGTTTTTTGTTATGATAAAAGAGTCTTCAGGGCAGGGTGTGATTCCCGACCGGCGGTGACTTTAACTAGGAAATGATCTTTTCCTTTTATACTTTGTTGACAAGCTTTGCCTAACCAGAAGTTATGCCTACAGCTTGTCGCCTAGTCTAAAAGAAAAATCTCTATTTCCTTCTCTTTAAAGAAGTCCGCGAGCGCAAGCTGATGTGGTGAGATTCCACAACCGACAGTATAGTCTGGATGGGAGAAGACGAAAGAATAGCTTTGTCTGTTCTGATAGATTTATAGCTAAACTGTAACCGCTTGCTTGAATTTCCTTGATAGAGTGAGAGGGAACTTTTGGGATATAAAAAGTGAGAATAGATAGAGGAGTCCTTTCTAACTTCTTCTGATTTTATAGAAAATTGGAGGAACCTGTTATGACAAACACACGTCGACTTTCGACCATTGCGATTTTATCAGCCATCTCATTTGTGCTGATGTACTTTGACTTTCCGCTTTTACCAGCGGCGTCCTTCCTCAAGATCGAATTTAGTATCTTGCCAGTCCTTGTGGGCTTGGTGGTCATGGATTTGCCTGCTGCTCTAGGAATTCTCTTGCTTCGCTCACTCTTGAAATTGCTTCTTAATAGTCAAGGAGTGAATACTTACATTGGTTTGCCGATGAATATCGTAGCTTTGGGAGTTTTTGTCATCGTCTTTGCTTTGATTTGGAAAAAGGAACGGACAACCCTTCGTTTCCTACTAGGCTCTCTAGCTGGAACTATTGGTTTAACCGTGGCTATGTTGGTTCTCAACTATGTTTACGCTGTTCCTTTGTACGCTAAGTTTGCTAACTTTGATATTGGAAAAATTTTGGGACTTTCCAACTACCTAATGACCATGGTATTACCTTTTAACTTGATTGAGGGTGTCATCTTTTCCGTTTCATTCTGGTTGTTGTATGTTCTTTTGAAACCAACCTTAAAACATTATGAAAGATAAACAAACATTTTTAATGAAGGGCAGTTTTGCCCTTTTACTTTTCGTTATTCTTGGCTACATGGTCAAATTTTACCCTGAAACGCTAGTCGGTTTTGACCAACCAATACAGACTGCCGTTCGAGGAGACTTGCCAGATTACTTGACTATTCTGTTCAAGGCCATCACACGTCTGATTGATATTCCAGTGATTATTACTTGGGTTGTCATTACAGCCTTTATCTTTTATTTTAAGAGATGGAAGATAGAAAGTTTCTTCATGCTGGGAAATCTGGCTTTGGCAGCTCTTTTAATCGTTACCTTTAAAAATATCTACCAGCGCCCACGACCAGCTATTTTACACTTGGTTGAGGAGAAGGGATTTTCCTTTCCAAGCGGCCATTCTCTGGCTGTAACCTTGATGGTCGGTTCTCTGATTGTCATTCTCAGTCAACGGATGAAAAATCCAGTCTGGAGAAA